>CAZVIG010000019.1:0-1610 GCA_964627395.1 uncultured Sedimenticola sp. | reverse complement strand
CTGATCGGCAACGGGCGGTTCGTGTATTTTCCGGTGATTCCGGAGTTGATCACCGGGCGCAAGCGCGCGGCGGACATCATCGTGGATGTACGTTCTTTCCTGCGGCGCAGACGAGTGCGCTTTCTGGAGACGCGCGCACTCGATATCCTCGATGGAGGCAGAAAGGTAGTCACCGACAGAGGGGAGGTCGAGAACGACGCCCTGTTCGTCGGTACGGGACCGGAGTTTCGCACAGACGACATTCCTGGAACCGAAGAACACACCTTTTCCCCCTGTTGCGGGCCGGAACAGATGGAGACCTTTCTGCGGCATCTGGGCAGGCTGGACAGTGGCGTCATCTATGTCGGGTTCAAACTCAACAAGCGGGACGGCTTCGTCGCCGGTCGAGGCGGCCAGATGTATGAATGCGCCACGTTGCTGCACCAGGCATTGAAGCAACGGGGCCTGCGGGAACGCTTCGAGATCCACCTGTTCTCACCGGACCTCGAGCCGGGCGAAACGGGGATGATCACCGACGCGTTGCGTGCCAGGGATATCGTGCTCGATTACGGTTATGAGCCCAGAGCCTTCGTGGAGGGCGGCATGATCGATGCCGACGGCGGTTTTCGACGTGCGGACCTGGTCCTGTTCACCCCGGGCATCCGGGCGCCGCAGTGGGTGCGTGACTCCTGCCTTCCGGTCACTCCCGGTGGGCATATCGATGTGGACCGGTTCGGCCAGGTACGGGGGCTGGAGCGGGCGTTCGCCGCCGGTGACTGTGCGGGACATGAGAATCCACCTGCCTGGGTGCCTCACCAGGCGCACATGGCACAGCTTCGTGCCGAGGCGGCCGCGCACAACCTGCGCGCGGTGTTGGCGGGCAGAACGCCAACCCGGACCTACCGACACGAGCTGTCGTGCATTCTCAACATGCACGACGATGCCTTGTGGCTGCATGTCGCCAGCGATGGCAGCCAGCCCTTCGGCGGCATCTTCCCGAAGCACTCGAAGCGCCTGATAAGCGTCAAAGACACCTTCGAGCGACTGTTTCTATTCTATCTGCGCCACTTATGACGGGACGCCCCAGGATCGGACTCGAGCCATCCCCATGAAGGAACGAAAAAGGCCGGTCGAAGACCGGCCAGGAGCGGGAGGAAACGCGATTCGGAATCAGTCCTTGTGGGGAACGAAGTCCTTGGCGACATCGTCGCCATGATCGTGTGCGGCTTTGCCCATCTTGCTGTGTTCGTCCGGCTTCACGGGCATGTCGTGGCCGTGCTTGACGAAGTCCTTGACGGTGTCGTCGCCGTGGTCGTGGCCTTCACCGAGCTGGGTGGCCTTGGGTGCGGGGCCGTGCTCCGCCAGAGGCGACTGGTAGTTCTCGTTGGGATCGAGCACCTTGTCCAGCGCCAGGGCACCGGTGGAGGCGAGAGAGATAGCGGCTGCGATGATGAGTTTTTTCATGATCTGGTCCTCTTGGTTTCAGTTGGGTTTGCAAGCATCCATTGCGGGTACTTGCCCTGGGTGTTGCAGTACCCGTGCCAACTTCGATGATTAGATTGAAAGTATCGGAATAACAATGAGATAGCGGGTCGTCTGGGGAGTGAGGCGGGGGCAGGTCGGAGCAGGGC
>CAZVIG010000018.1:10032-13046 GCA_964627395.1 uncultured Sedimenticola sp. | reverse complement strand
GAGGAGATCGTGCAGGAACCCACCGAGGCGATCCCCGGTCTATCTCCCGAGGCCGCCGGCGTCGAGACCGAGGATACGGATCCCCTGTTCGACGAGGCGGTGGCCATCGTGACCGAGTCGCGGCGCGCCTCGATCTCCGGGGTGCAGCGGCGCCTCAAGATCGGCTACAACCGGGCCGCGCGCCTGGTCGAGGAAATGGAACGGGTGGGCATCGTCAGCGCCCCCGACGAGCGGGGCAACCGCGAGGTGCTGGCGCCACCACCACCGAAGGACTGATATCGTGAAAAGACTGCTTTGCCTGCTGCTGTATCTCGGCAGCCTCGCCAGTGCCCAGGCCGGCCCCGGGCGCGACGCCTTCGACCGCTTCACCCGTGGGCTGGACAGCCTGGAGGCGCGTTTCGAACAGTCGGTGCTGGACACCGAGAACAACCGCCAGGGGCTGTTCCACGGCGTCTTTCTGCTGAAGCGGCCGGACCGCTTCCGCTGGGACTATCTCTCTCCGGAGTCGCGTCATGTGATCGCCGACGGCCACGACCTGTGGATCGTCGAGGACGACCTCAACCATGTCACCAAGGTCTATCAGAAGGCCGCGCTGAAGGGCTCGCCCGCGCGCATCCTGCTGGGCCAGGAGCCCCTGGAGAAGGGCTTCGAGGTGGTGGAGCTGGGGCGCAAGGACGACGGCCTGCAATGGCTGGAACTGATTCCGCGCGACGAGGACAGCCAGGTGCTGCGCATCCTGGTGGCCTTCAAGGACGACCAGTTGCGCAAGCTGGAACTCACCGACCGCCTCGGCCAGATCTCGCGCTTCGCCTTCTTCGAGATCAAGCGCAATCCCAGGCTGGACGACTCGCTGTTCGCCTACCAGCCGCCGGACGATTGGGACATCCTCGATCAGCAGAACTGAGCCTGGTCCCGGGCTCGGAAAATACCGCCCGCAGGCGTTTACCTCACCCGGACCCCGTGGATGGCGGGGCGATCGGGCGTGTCAGGATTTTTTACATCAAAAGACAAGAATAACGTCGTTTTCATGATAAGTGGTTGATCTATAAGCGTTGGTCCGACTTTTGCCTGCGAAACTTCAACACGGATGATCGGCGTTGCAGGACGCGTCAGCGAGCCGCCGCCCGTCTGTGGAGTAACGCACCAGCCCCGTTACTGGGGTCAGCGCCATGGCGTGTTAGCTGGCCTCTGCAGCATGACCGGGTTCGATGTGGGCACCTGTAGCAGGGTGCCGACGAAACAACCATCCAACAGCAATCAAGGAGCCCGGAACATGAAACCCAGCCGCTCGCTTTGGTCGTCGACTCTTCCCTCTCTGGCATTGCTGCTCGCCTCCGGCAATGCCATGGCACTCGCTGTCAGCCTGGATACGGTCAGCATCGTCAAAACCGGATCGACCGTAGGCAACGGCCAGGTCACCAATGCCTGGGACATTCTCATTAACGGTGACGGCACCCTGAGCATCACCCTGCTCGATGCCGATCGCAGCGAATTCTTCGAATGGCAGCTCTCCGGTTCTGCCAGCGACAGCGGCCAGTTCGCTCCGTCACATCCCAATACGGCGGATGGAACGGGGCCTCTCAACACGCTGCTCGGTTCTTGGGCGAATGGCTCGTCCGGCGCCAGCTATCTCTTCCAGGCAAGGAACACGGTTTCCGGCCTGCCCGCCGATTACCATGTCCAGTTTTCTCTGAGCTACATCAACGATGGTAGCCTCGATCCGTCCGACCGCCTGAGCGTCACCGTCAGTTCGGTGCCGGTGCCGGCCGCAGTGTGGTTCTTCGGATCCGGGTTGCTGGGGGTGCTCGGTCTGGCGCGTCGCGGAAAGACCGCCTGACTGGGACGGTGCGGCCTCAACGAGATCCTTCGGCTCACAGCGGCCGCTGATCTTCGCCGCACCCCTGGCCGTCCGGGTTCGGCCGGCAGGGGCTGTCGGCTTTTCAATCCGCCGCGTTTCGCGGAATTTCCATCGAAAATTCCGGAATGCCGTCCTTTTGCGGTTTCTTTTTCGCCCTGAGGCCAGGTGCAGGCTTTCCGGGTGTGGCACCGGGCCGGGAGCCGCCCCTGTGATCTTCGCTCGGCCGGGCTGCGCGATGGATTCCGGCATGCGATGCCGATAGATGCGCGCCGCGCTGTACAGCAGGCGCAACCCTTTGAACGTCCTCATCGGCAGAGACAGCGGAGAGAGGGAGCAGGGCGGACGCGGCGAGCAGAACGCAGACGCTGTAAGTTGTGGATCGACGAGACATGGGATGATCTCCTGTGAAAGATCGCCATCTGGGGAATCGATGGCCTGTATGAATGTGTCGCGCCGGACGACCATAAGGTTCGACCAATAACGCTGCACCAAGCGTGAGATGCCCGCCGAGACAGGCGGGTTAGAATGGGCGCATGAGCCATTCCGATCTGTTCGCCGACGCGCAGCGGCCCGGTCAGCCGCTGGCCGACCGCATGCGCCCCCGGGATCTGGGCGAGTACGCGGGCCAGGAACACATCCTGGGCGAGGGCAAGCCGCTGCGCGCCGCCATCGAGGCGGGGCGGTTGCACTCGATGATCCTCTGGGGGCCGCCCGGCACCGGCAAGACCACCCTGGCGCGGCTGCTGGCGCATCGCGGCGGTCACCAGTTCATCACCCTCTCGGCGGTGCTCTCCGGGGTCAAGGAGATCCGCGCCGCGGTGGAGCAGGCGCGCCAGCATGCGGCGCAGGGCGGCTCCACGGTGCTGTTCATCGACGAGGTGCACCGCTTCAACAAGGCGCAGCAGGATGCCTTCCTGCCGCATGTGGAGGACGGCACCTTCATCTTCGTCGGCGCCACCACCGAGAACCCCTCCTTCGAGCTGAACAATGCGCTGCTCTCGCGCGCCCGGGTCTATGTGCTCAAGGCCCTGAGCCGGGAGGCCATCCGCCGACTGCTGCGGCGGGCCCTGGAGGACGCCGAGCGGGGGCTGGGCGCGCTGGGTCTGACGGTGGACGATGCCCAACTCGAGCTGCTCGCCGAGGCGGCCGACGGCGA
>CAZVIG010000018.1:0-10022 GCA_964627395.1 uncultured Sedimenticola sp. | reverse complement strand
GGAGGGCCGCATCCCGCAGACGGTGCTGGAGGAGGTGGTCGCCGGCCAGGTGCGCCGCTTCGACAAGGGCGGTGAGGCCTTCTACGACCAGATCTCGGCACTGCACAAGTCGGTGCGCGGCTCGGCGCCGGATGCGGCCCTGTACTGGCTGGCGCGCATGCTCGATGGCGGTTGCGATCCCCTGTACATCGCCCGCCGGGTGGTGCGCATGGCCTCCGAGGACATCGGCAACGCCGACCCGAGGGCGCTGCAGATCGCACTGAACGCCTGGGACGTGCAGACCCGCCTCGGCAGCCCGGAGGGCGAGCTGGCGATCGCCCAGGCGGTGGTCTATCTCGCCTGCGCGGCCAAGAGCAATGCGGTCTATACCGCCTTCAAGGACGCCATGAAGCTGGCACGGGCTTCGGGCTCGTTGGAGGTGCCGCTGCATCTGCGCAACGCGCCCACCCGCCTGATGAAGGAACTGGATTACGGCAAGGCCTATCGCTACGCCCACGACGAGCCGGAGGGCTATGCCGCCGGCGAGAACTACTTCCCCGAGGAATTGGCCGGCACCCGCCTCTACCACCCTGTGGAGCGCGGCCTGGAGATCCAGATCCGGGAAAAGCTGGCGCGCCTGCGCGAGCTGGATCGTGCCGCCCGGGGCGACACCGAAACGTAACAGCCACTGTTACAAATCTCTCTCAAGTCGCCTCCTTCAATGTCGCTATATTCGGCGCGACCCGGATACGCCGGGACGCGCTCTTTCATCAGAAGCGGACAGGGGACAGATCCGATATGCACAGCACGCTGGCACGCATGGCCCTCAACGAGGAGGGCTTCATGTTCGACCCGCAGACCGGGGAGAGCTTTCTGGTCAACGACACCGCAAGGGAACTGCTGGAGGGCCTGAAGCAGGGACTGGACCAGCACCAGCTCACGGAGCGCCTGGCCGCCGAATGGGAGGTGGAGCCTGCCGAGGCGGAGCGCGACGTGATGGACTTCCTGCAGCAGTTGCGCAGCCTGGGGCTGACGCCATGACCGCCGGAGCGCCGCTGCGTATCGCGGTCACCGGCATCAACGCCTCGGACAACCCCGCACCCGGCACCGGGGTGGCGCGCAGCCTGCTGGAGGACGAAACCCTCGACTGCCGCCTGGCCGGCCTGGCCTACGACGCCCTGGAGCCGGGTATCTATCTCGACGAGCTGTTCGAGCGCAGCTTCATGGTTCCTTATCCGACCGCCAGCGAGGACGCCCTGATGCAGCGCCTGCTGTATGTGCGCGAGGTGTTCGGCATGGACGTGGTGATTCCCACTCTGGACAGCGAGCTGCCCTTCTACATGCGCAACCGCGAGCGGCTGGCCGCGGCGGGTATCCGCTCTCTGCTGCCCACCGAGGAACAATACCGCCTGCGTGCCAAGGACCGCCTGGAGGAGGTCGCGCGCCAGGCGGAGGTGGATGCCCCCGCCCAGCGCCTGGTCTCCTCCCACCAGGAACTGCTGGCGGCGGTGGAGGAGCTGGGCTTTCCGGTGATGATCAAGGGCGCGCTCTACAAGGCCTACGTCGCCCACAACCTGGATTCCGCGATGAGCCTGTTCGGCCGCATCGCGGCGGAGTGGGGCTATCCGGTGATCGTGCAGCAGCGGGTCGAGGGCGACGAGCTGAACGTGATCGGGCTGGGAGACGGGGAGGGCGGTCTCGCCGGACTGGTCGCGGCGCGCAAGCTCAGCGTCACCGACCTGGGCAAGATCTGGACCGGCGTCACCATCCGCCACCCCGCCCTGGAGGCGGCGGTACGCCGCTTCGTCGCCGCGTTCAAATGGCAGGGCGGCTTCGAGATGGAATGTATCGTCCAAGGCGATCGTATCCATCTCATCGAGATCAACCCGCGCTTTCCCGCCTGGGTCTATTTCGCCACCGGGGTGGGGATCAACCTGCCGGCACGACTGGTGCGCCTGGCCCTGGGCGAGACGCCGCAAACCGACAGCGACTACGAAACCGGAAAGCTGTACGTCCGCTACACCATGGAACGGGTCGGCGACATGGCGACCTTCCAGAACATGATGACCCGGGGAGAGACATGAACCGCAAGACCTATATAAAACCCTCCATCACCCGCCTGCACACCGGCGGTGCGCTCAACAAGTTCGGCGCTTCGCCCTATTTCGCGCGTCCCGTACGCACCGAGATCGACGGCGTTCCGCTGGCGGAACTGACCGAGCGCTACGGTTCGCCCCTGTTCGTCTTCTCCGAGCGCGCACTGCGGCAGCAGGTGCGCGACATCCGCCAGGCCTTCACCAGCCGTTATCCCAAGGTCACCTTCGGCTGGTCCTACAAGACCAATTATCTGGATGCCATCTGCGCCGTCTTCCATCAGGAAGGCTCCATCGCGGAGGTGGTCTCGGAGATGGAATACCAGAAGGCGCGCCGCCTGGGGGTGCCGGGCGAGGAGATCATCTTCAACGGGCCCAACAAGTCGCTGGAGGCGCTGAAACTGGCGGCCAGCGAGGGGGCGCGTATCCACATCGATCATTTCGACGAGATCGAGGATCTGGAGCAGGTGGCCGCGGAGCTGGGCAAGGACACCCTGGACGTGGCGATCCGCATCAACCTGGACTCGGGCATCCAGCCCCAGTGGAGCCGCTTCGGCTTCAACCTGGAATCCGGCCAGGCGATGGACGCAGTGCGGCGCATCCATGTCGGCGGGCGTCTGCGCCTGAACGGGCTGCACTGCCACATCGGTACCTTCATGCTGGAGCCCGGCGCCTACCGGGTGGCGATGCAGAAGCTGGTGGACTTCGGCCATGAGCTGGAAGACGGTTTCAACTTCAAAATCGACTACTACGACATCGGCGGCGGCCTGCCGTCACGCAGCCGCCTGAAGGGCATCTATTTTCCGCCCGAGGTGGCGGTGCCCGGCATCGATGCCTTCGCCGAGGAGATCACCGAGGGGCTCTACAGCCGGCTGCGACCGGGCGAGGTGCCGGAGCTGGTGCTGGAGTCGGGACGCGCCATGGTGGACGAGGCCGGCTATCTGGTGACCACTGTCAGGGCGAGCAAGCGCCTGCCGGACGGGCGCCGCGCCTATGTGCTGGATGCCGGCGTGAACCTGCTCTATACCGCCACCTGGTACAACTTCACCGTGGAGCCGGATCGTGAGTTGCAGGGGATGAACGAGGTCGCCATTCTCAACGGCCCCCTGTGCATGAACATCGATGTGGTGGACGAGGCGGCGATGCTGCCGCCCATGCCACGCGGCACCCGGCTCACCCTGTCGCCGGTGGGCGCCTACAACGTGACCCAGTGGATGCAGTTCATCGAGTATCGCCCCGCCGTGGTGCTGATCGACGAGCAGGGTGGGGTGGACGTGATACGCCGCCGCGAGGACCTCGAGAGCATGACCGCCCCCGAGGTGCTGCCGCAGCGCCTGGCCCTCTGACTGCGGCGGGGCAGCATGGAAGCCGACCTGGTGCAACGTGCGCGGGCCACGGCGCTGGCCCTCGGGCGGAGCGTCCTGGACAGCTATTCCGAGATCCTGTTCCTGCAGCGGCCCTGGCCGGGCCTGCTGGTACTGGCCGCGACCTTCGCGGTGCCCTCCATCGGCCTGACCGGCCTTGCATCCACGTTGGCCGCCTATGGCTACGCCCGTTTCATCGGCATCAAGCGGGACTTCCTGGCCTCCGGCTTCTTCACCTACAACGCTCTGCTGGTGGGGCTGGGTATCGGCAGCCTGTTCGAGGTGACGCCACTGAGCCTGTTGCTGGCCAGCCTGGCGGGGATCATGAGCATCAACCTCAGCCTGATCCTCAACCGCCTGTTCGGCCAGACCTTCCGCCTGCCGGTACTGAGCCTGCCTTTCGTCATCATCAGCATGATCGCCTATCTGGCCTCGCTGGGTTACAGCGGTCTGCTGGTGCATGCGCCGCCCGCCTGGGTGGCCGCCTGGCAACCGGAATGGATGCCCGAGGCCCTGGGCGGACTGTTGCGCTCCCTCGGGGCCATCTTCTTTCTCCCCTATCCGGCCATCGGACTGGTGCTGCTGGTGCTGCTGTTCGCCTACTCGCGCATCCTGTTCCTGCTTGCGGTGGGCGGCTATGGGCTGGGCGCCTGGCTCTCGGGTCTGATGGGCGGACTGCCCGGCGGCGACCACTTGGATCCCAACAACTTCAATTTCATCCTCATCGCCATGGCGCTCGGGGGCGTCTTCCTGGTGCCCTCGCGCAGCAGCCTGGCGATGGCGGCGGTGGCGGTGCTGCTGGCCATCCCCCTGCTGGATGCCACCGAGTATTTCTGGTCGCTGTACGGACTGCCCGCCTTCACCCTGCCGTTCAACCTGGTCACCCTGGGGCTGCTCTATGTGCTCATGTTGGTGGGGTTTCCCGAGGTCGCCGACCGCATCGGCGAATCGCCGGAGAAGACGCTCGACGACCACCTGGCGAGGCGGGCCCGCTTTCCTTCCGAGCCGCGCCGGCTGCTGCTGCCGTTCAGCGGCGACTGGACGGTGTGGCAGGGGTTCTCGGGGCCCTGGACCCATCAGGGAAACCAGGCTCACGCCCTCGATTTCGTGATCGAGCAGCAGGGACGCACCCATCTCCGCGAGGGCCTGGAGCTGAAAGATTACCACGCATGGAACAAGCCGGTGCTGTCGCCGATTCGCGGCAGGGTGGCGATGCTGCACGACGGCGTACGAGACAATCGCCCCGGCGAGGTCAACGAGGGGGAGAACTGGGGCAATTGGATCTCCATCGACAGCGGCCTGGGCTGGCACGTGGTGGTGGCCCACCTGGCCGAGGGCTCACTACAGGTGGAACCGGGACAGTGGGTGGAACCGGGCACCCGCCTGGGCGCCTGCGGCAACTCCGGCTACTCGCCGCAGCCGCACCTGCACCTGCATGTCCAGATCGGGCCGGTGCCTGGCGAGCCGACCCTGCCGTTCCTGGTGCAGTGCTACCGCGAGGACGGCGACCGGTTCGTGCCGGACGGCGTACCCGCGACCAGGAGTCAGGTCACGCCGCTGCTGGCCTCGGAACGGCTGCAACTGATCACCTCCCTGGTCCTGGACAGCCGCTGGCGCTTCGAGCTCAGCGACGACCGTCGCCAGACCGTCACCACGCGGGAGGTGGTGGTGGGCATGGATGCCCTCGGCGCGACCTATCTCGACAGCGGAAGGGCGCGACTCTACTTCCATCGCGAATTTCACCAGTTCTATTTCTACCGTCTGGAAGGGCGCGATCCTGTGCTGTCCATGTTGTTCAAGGGGCTGCCGCGACTGCCGCTGATACATCAGACGGGCCTGAAATGGCGGGACACCCTGCCGTTGTCGGTCGCACCGCATCCCTGGCTGCAGGACGCGAAGAACCTCGCCCGTGTGCTGTTTCCGCATCGTTGGAGCGACAGCTATGCGGCGCAGTTCAGCGGCCGGCGCGAGGTGCGCGGAAAATTGTGCAGCGGCCGGCGCTGCGAGGCGCTGGAAGTGACTCTGTCTTCTGGACCGGGATTGGTGGAAGAGATCCGGCTACCCGGTCGCACCCTGCGCATCGAACCGCTGACCGAGCGGATCGGAGAATGATGGAAATACACGATATGGACGAGAGAGGTGAACGATGCATCGTGCATTGCTGCTGTGCCTGTTGATTCTGCTCGCCTGGGTGGTGGACGTGCCGGCCTCGCGGCCGACGGACGACACCTGGATCGCGACCGCGTATCACCGCTCGCTCGCCAACGAGGGACTGCAGAAGTACGACGAGGCGATCCGCGCCCTCGAACCGGTGCGCGAGGCTTACCCCGAGGGATATACCGTCAACCTGCGCCTCGGTTGGCTGCACTATCTGGCGGGACACCATGCCAATGCCATCTCGCACTATCGCAAGGCCATCGCGGTGGTGCCCGGCAACCTGGAGGCGCGTCTGGGGCTGCTTCTGCCGTTGCTGGCCCAGAAACGCTATGCGGAGGCGGAACAGGTGGCGGGGCAGGTGTTGCGTAGCGATTTCTACAACTATTACGGCAACCTGAGGCTGATTTTGGCGCTGCGCGGCCAGGGCAAGCACGAAGCGGCGCGCAAGGTGGCGCAGCGGATGCTCGCCCTCTATCCGGCGGACGTCGCTCTGCTGCAGCAGCTGGCGCTGAGCGAGGCGGCCTTGGGACGCAAGACCGAGGCGGCGAGGCTGTTCCGGTCCATCTACACGCTGGATCCGGACAATCCGGTGGCGCGTGACTATCTTGGCATGACAGGAGACAAAAGATGAAGGTATTCGGCTCCGCCCGCAGATATGGCTATCTGATGGCCCTGCTGCCGCTGCTGTGGTTACAGGGGTGCCAGACCGGCGGCCAGACGCTGGCCATGGTCGAGGCCTACGGCGACAAGGACTATGTGACGGTGTACCGGATCGGCGAGGCGGCACGCAAGAAAGGTGAACTGAAAGGCGTGCCGCGCTATCTCCATGCGTGGTCTCTGTTCCAGTTGCAGTATTACCCCCAGGCGCGCGCCGAGTTCGCCGCCATTCACCGCGACAAGCCGTCGGAATTCCACGGTTGGCTGGGCGAGGCCTGGGTCGCGATCAAGCAGCGTCGCCTGGACGACGCCGAGGGTTTCCTGAAGAAGGCGGAGCGTTGGATGGGCCAGCATCAACGCCCCATGTGGTATGCCGCCCGGGGATGGGTGGCCTTCTATCGTAACCGCTTGGACGAGGCGGAACGACTCTTCGACCAGACCGAGGAGAGTCTGTACTTCCCGGATGCCGAGTACATTTCCATTCCGCGAGGCATCATGCGTACCTGGAACACCCTGCCATGGGTGGGTCGTGGCTGGGTGGCCGTGGCCCGCGGCAGGTTGTCCGAAGCGCGGGGCCATTTCTCCCGCGGGTTGGAGCATGATGCCTCCTGTCATCTCTGTTTCGCCGGACTGGCGGCGGTCGCCGAGGCGGAAGGAAAGATCGACAAGGCGATCGAGCAGGCGGTCGCGGGGCTGGCGGTGAGCCGCCACGACCCGGAACTGGTGGGGACCCTCAACCGACTGTTGGCGCGGCGCGGAGACCTGTCCCTGAGCAGCCGAATCTACGAAGAGCTGGTGAAAACCTCCGACGGTGATCCCATGTATCGCGCCAATCTCGCCTGGGTGCGTGTCTATCAGGGACGGATGGAGGAGGCGCGCCGCCTGTTCCAGCAGGCCCTGGAGGTGGAGCCGGGGCTCTACATGGCGAAGTCCGGTCTGCTGCGGGTGCAGAAGGCGACCGGGCAGGGATGATCCATCGCGTGGTCGGTATCGGTTAGAATGCGCCTTTTCCGACGGAGCGAGGCGTGGGACAGGTACTGGCAATCGCGGCGGGCGGCGCCCTGGGGGCGGTGATGCGTTTCTGGGTCTCCAGCGGCGTCTATGCGCTGCTGGGCCGGGCCTTTCCCTGGGGCACCCTGGCGGTGAACGTGCTGGGGTCGCTGGCGATGGGTTTCCTGTTCGTCTTCATGCTCGAACGCCTGGCGGTCGGCGCAGAATGGCGCGCCTTCGTGCTGGTGGGGCTCCTCGGGGCCTTCACCACCTTCTCGACCTTTTCCATCGAGACGCTCACCCTGATGCAGGACGCGCTGTATCTGAAGGCGGCGCTCAACGCCGTGGTGAGCGTTGTGGCCTGCATCTCAGCGGCCATGCTGGGCGTGATCCTGGCGCGCCAGGTGGCATAGGAGGGAGCGCATGAAACAGCAGGACGTCACGGTGGTCCGCATCTACTGCAGCGAGAAGGGCGGTCAGTACCGCGAGTTGATCGATCGGCTGCACGACCAGGAGCAGGTGGCGGGCGTCACCGCCTTTCGCGGCATCGCCGGTTTCGGCGGCTCGGGCCGTATGCACGAGGTGCACCTGCTGGACGTCTCCCTGGACCTGCCCATCGTGATCGAATTCTTCGACCGCCCGGAGCGTGTCGAGGCCATCCTTTCCGACATCAAGGGCCTGGTGCCGCCGGGGCATGTGATCTCCTGGCCGGCCCGGGCCAACCTGGAATAGTTCCATGCTGGATCCCAAACGACTGCGAAGCGAACCCGAAGCGATCGCCGCCCTGCTGGCGCGGCGCGGCTTCACCCTGGAAGTGAAACGGCTGCGCGAGCTGGAGGCGGAGCGCAAGGCGCTCCAGGTGCGCACCCAGGAACTGCAGAACGAACGCAACACCCGTTCCAAGTCCATCGGCCGTGCCAAGGCGGCGGGCGAGGACATCCAGCCCCTGCTGGACGAGGTCGCCAGCCTGGGCGAACAGCTCAAGGCCGCGGAAGCCGCCCTGGCGGAGGTGCAGCAGGCACTGCGCGCCATCCATCTGGGCATCCCCAACATCCCGCACGAGAGCGTGCCGGAGGGGCGGGACGAGGCGGACAACCGCGAGGAGCGCACCTGGGGCGAGATCCCGCAGTTCGACTTCGAGCCACGCGACCATGTGGCGATCGGCGAGGCCCTGGGCGGGCTGGACTTCGACGCGGCGGCCAAGCTCACCGGTTCGCGCTTCGTGGTGATGCACGGTGCGGTGGCGCGCCTGCATCGGGCGCTGACCCAGTTCATGCTGGACGTGCATACCACCGAGCACGGCTACAGCGAGACCTATGTGCCCTACATGGTCAACAGCGACAGCCTGCGGGGCACCGGTCAGCTCCCCAAGTTCGCCGAGGACCTGTTCCATGTGGAGGCGACCGACTATTACCTGATCCCCACCGCCGAGGTGCCGGTGACCAACCTGGTGCGCGACGTGATCCTCGAGGCGGGCGAACTGCCGCGCAAATGGGTGGCGCATACGCCCTGCTTCCGTTCCGAGGCGGGGGCCTACGGGCGCGACACCCGCGGCATGATCCGTCAGCATCAGTTCGACAAGGTGGAGCTGGTGCAGGCGGTGCGGCCGGATGAATCCTTCGAGGCCCTGGAGGCGCTCACCGGGCATGCCGAGACGATTCTGCAGCGCCTGGAGCTGCCCTACCGGGTGGTGACGTTGTGCACCGGCGATCTCGGTTTCTCCTCCACCAAGACCTACGACCTGGAGGTCTGGCTGCCGGGGCAGGGGCGCTATCGCGAGATCTCCTCCTGCTCCAACTTTGTGGACTTCCAGGCACGCCGTCTGCAGGCCCGCTGGCGCAATCCCGAGACCGGCAGGCCCGAGCTGCTGCACACCCTCAACGGTTCCGGCCTGGCGGTGGGCCGCACCCTGGTCGCGGTGCTGGAGAACTTTCAGCAGGCCGACGGCAGCGTGCGGATTCCCGAGGTGCTGCGCCCCTACATGGGCGGTATGGAGCGCATCACCCCATCCTGACCCGTCGCCTACTGCACCGACCAGATCAGGATCAGCACCAGCAGCGTTACCGCGCCGAGGGCGAAGATCACCGAGGCCCAGTCGCCCTTTTCGGCCTTGGGGCTATTCTGGCTCCAGTGCTTGTAGGCCGGCCACATGAAGGCCAGCATCATCACCCCGGCGACCACGCCGAGAATCTTCATCCAGTCCATTTCGTTTCCTTGATTGTTCGACCCAGAGTCTTCGCGGCGGGTCGGCGTTGCCGCGTGACGGCCTGCCATATTACAGACAAAAAAAGGCGACCCGAAGGCCGCCTGAACGTCGCACGAGGATTCGGTGAGGAATCAGGGCTTGACGGTGCTCAGGCCCAGGATCTCCCAGTCCTGCATGCCGCCGCGGTACCACTTGATTTTGTGTGCCGGGTAGCCGAAACGCAGCAGGTTCTTGATGTTGTTGGGCGACTGACCGCACCACATACCATTGCAGAAGAGCACCAGGGTCTTGGCGTCGGAGTAGTCCCACAGGCCTTCGATCTCCTTGGCGCCGAACTGCTCGGTGAGGATCTCGCCGATGGAGATGGGATCCGCGCCCTTGGCGGGGTTCAGTTTGGTCCAGGGAATGTTGACCGCGCCGGGGATGGTGCCCTTGGCCACCCAGTCGGGGGTGCGGGAGTCCACCAGCATCACGCTCTTGTCGCCGTCGGCCATGCGCTTGATGTACTCGATGACCTCCACCTCGCCGATGGTCTCGACACCAGGCGCCAGCTTCATCGGCTGGATGCAGAAGGGC
>CAZVIG010000017.1:10103-13069 GCA_964627395.1 uncultured Sedimenticola sp. | reverse complement strand
GAGAACAGCTCCGCCGCCGTCTCGGGGCCCGGTTCCTTGGTCAGCAGGGGCGGGGGAAAGCTCCAGTCGAAGCAGGGGAAGAAGTCGTTCTGGATCTGCAGCAGCTCTTCCAGGCGCTGGCGCAGCGCCTGCGGATCGGCGCGGGAGAGCGTTTCCCGCTCGCCCTCCAGCGCCGGCCCCTGGATCAGGCGTGATTGCTTGTTGAAGCATTCACTGTAGTGTTTCATCGCTCCTCCGGTGGTTGGGTTGGACGCTGAAGCGCCTTCTGGACCACCGGCAACGGTAACCCACTCTCCGCTGGATGGGAACCGGCTTCCTTGGGGCTCAGTCGCAGTCGTCCTCGTCGTCTTCCCCGGCGTCCTGGCTGTGCACATTGACGAACAGCAGATGGGCCAGGCGGTCGTACTGCTCGTCCATGGCGCGTTCCACGTCCTGCTCGTCCAGACCGGAGAGGATCCAGACCCGGCCTTTCGCCTCGGCGCGAAGCGTCTCTTCGGAAGGGGCGAACAAGATCTGCTGCTCCCAGGTCTGCGGCTCGTCCCCGATGCTGGCCTGACCGGCGGCGCTGAAGGCGAGAGTCAGGGAAAGGGCGAGCGGGCGAATGGCGTTCCGGATCATGGCGGTTCCTCCTTGTTCGTTCGGTTCTGGTCGGCTTGCGCCCCGTGGCGCGTTCACCCGTGGGTCGAGCCGGGGAGGAATGCGGTTCAGTTCGGCGGCCTGGACAACGGGCCGATCGCCGCAGACGGGTATAATCCCGCTTCCACCCGCGCCGCTCGGAGGCCGCATGTCCGAACAGACCCGTATCGATGATTGCGTCGAGCGCCTGTGCCAGAAAGGTTGTCGCCGCGTATGGGACGACATCGCGGCCCTGGAGCGTGGCGAGGTGCTACCCGAAGTGGCGGGCCTGGATGCAGAGGCGCGCCATCGCGTGCTCCTGGAGCTGAAATCCATCATGGCGGTGTACGGCGACCGCTGTTCCCTGGACTGACATTTCTGCCAGTCGTTCGGGCCGCTGGCGGCTGTTGATTTTGGCGTGCGGCTGGTTAGTATCTGCACCGAACAACAACGCCAAGCAGTCAAGGGAATGTCGCCATGCGCCCTATCATTCAGCGTTTGACGCTTCTGCTTTCGCTCATGCCGGCCGTGCTTCCGGCGTTCGCCGCCGAGCTGGAACTGCTGCCGCCGGAGGAGGGATTTCGGGGTCCCAAGGCGCCGATCCGGGTCCAGGTGCCGGCCGACTGGCCGGTGGAGCGCCTGCAGCGCCTGGCGATGGAGCTGGACGGCACCGACATCACGCGCATGCTGCGCCGCGAGGGCGACTGGGTGACATACCGGCCGGTCACGCCGCTCGCCTTCGGAGAGCACGAGCTGCGGGTGGTGGAGTACCTGCCCGAGGGCGATCTCGAGGAAGTCGCCGCCTGGACCCTGGAGGTGCGGGCCAGCCGCGCCTTCCGCGAGCAGTCCAGCAAGCTCTCCGGCACCCTGACCGTGGCGCGCAAGCTGGCGCTGCACGAGAGCCGCTCCTGGTCGCCCATGGTGAGCGCAGAGGGCAGCCTCAAGCTGAAAGCCAGCGCGTCCGACGCCGAGTGGCGTGCCACGGCCGCCGGCGGGTTGATCTACCGCAACCCCGCCAACGAGTCCGCGCGCCGCCTGGATCTCACCGATTTTCTGCTGCGGCTCGAAAGGGGCGCCCTGGGGATGTCGGTGGGGCACTTCAGTCCCCTGCAGGGCAGTTTGATCAGCGGTGCCACCAAGTATCGCGGCGTGGGCCTGGACTACGGCGAGAACGACCGGCGGCGGCTGCGGCTGGGGCTGTTCGCCACCCGCGCGGACAGCGTCAGCGGGTTCGAGCAGGGGCTGGGCGTGAGCGATCCGGGCAACCGGGTGGCAGGCGGTCGCTTTACCTTCTTCCCCATGATCGATGCACCGCAGCGCCTGGTACTGCAGGGGATCGTCTTCACCGGCGAGTCGCCCACCGACGGCGATGCGGTGTTCGGGGGCGAGCACAGCCAGACCGGGCGCGGCTGGAGCCTGAAGGCGGGCAGCAAGCTCCTGGACGGCAAACTGTCGTTGAGCGGCGAGTTCGCGCGCACCCGTTGGGATGCGGACGGTTCCGCCGCCCTGGCGCGTCCGGAGAGCGACTCGGCCTGGGTGGTGGGCGCCTCCTGGAAGGATGCCGGCAGCGGCAAGCAGCCCCTGGAATGGGCGTTGGAACTGCGTCATGGCGAGGTGGGGCCGGCCTTCAAGAGCCTGATGGCGCCTGAGAACCAGAGCGACCAACGCGCCACCTCGGTGGGACTGGCCTTCCGCCGCGGCCTCTGGCAGTGGGGCGGTAGCTGGCTGCATGTGCGCAACAATGTGGACGATGCGCCGGACCTGCCCACTTCGCGTCTGGATCAGTATGCCCTGGGCATCAGCCGCCGTCTGGAAAAACCGCTGGGGGTGTTCACTTCCGCCGGCCTGACCCTCTCCCGCTCGCGGGGCAAGCCGGAGTCGATCCCCGCCGGTTACGCCGAGCCGGTCGCCGACGACCGCACCGATGCGCTGTCCCTGGACTTCGGCCTCGCCTTCTGGAAGGGCACCGGACGGCTGAAGTTGGGCTTCTCCCGTTATGACGATTTCAACGACCTGGAGCCGGACACCGGCAGCCGTACCATCGGCCTCAGCTGGTCGCGTCGTTTCGGCAAGCTGAACTTCTCGCCGGATTTCACCTGGGGGCTGACCGAGGACCGCAACGGTCCCAACGAGACCGAGAGTCTCAGCCTGCGCCTGCCGGCGACCCTGAGCGGGCTGCGCAACGGCCGTCTGGGCATCGGCGTGACGCCGGCATTGAACCGAACCCGCGACGACGCCGACCCATCGGACAAGGAGACCCGTTCGCTGGACGCCTGGGTCAACTGGATCTGGCTGAAGCAGACCGAGACGCACCCCGGGGTGGACTTCTCGCTCCTGGGCTCCTATCAGGG
>CAZVIG010000017.1:0-10093 GCA_964627395.1 uncultured Sedimenticola sp. | reverse complement strand
GCGACACCGAGAACTGGCAGGTGCTGGGCGCGGTGCGGGTCAATTTCTGAGGGGCAGGCAAGATGTTCGGGAAACACGAATCGATGAACCACCGGGGCCTGATCGCGGCCCTGGTGTTTTTGGCTGGCAGTCTCAGCGGCACGGCGCAGGCGGATGTCACCGCCGCCAGCGGCAGTTCGGTACCGGGCTCGGTGCCCCTCAACCGGGGCGTGACGCTGTCGCTGCGCTGGAACCTGAGCCTCAACTATACCGTCCCGCCCAACAACAACCCGGCGACCGTGGGTTCCACCTCGCTCGACGTGGGCATCGCCACCGGCAATGGCTGTGCGCCGCTGCAGACCCAGAACCGTCAGCTCACTACTCAGGTCACGGTGGGCAACATCCCGTACAGCACCAGCACCACCCTCACCGAAACGGTTTCGCTGCCGACTGCGTTGGTGGTGGCGGCGCGTCAGCAGGGCGCCAACGTTCTCTGTGTGGCACGCCAGTTCGTCGATACTTCTTCTTCGGTTCCGGCGACGGCGGTCGTGCGTCTGCCGCTGCAGTCTGGCGGGATCGGCAGCACCAGCTTCTCGCTGAACTACATCCGGGTACGCTTCGACGATGGCGCCCTTTCGCGCATCGTGGAACGTGGCGAGGCGCTGAGCGCCCGTGCCCGCGTGCGCTACCAGGGCCGCGGCCTGCTGCGCGCCACCTGGGAGGTCGCCGATCCGACCAGCACCCTGGGCGAGCCGAGCTACCGTCCGCTGCAGACCCTGCACCGACGTCTGGCAGGCGGCGGCGAGACGGTGCTGGAGAGCCCGCCGCTGCCCACCTTTCTGCCTGGTCTGCACCTGGTGCGTCTGCGCGTGACCGAGCCTGCCATCGGCGAACACAATCTGGTGTTGCGCTATTACGTACAGCAGCAGGAGGCCGGGCCGCCGCCTGCCCCGCTGGCGTTGCTGGAGCCTCCCGAAGGGACGCGCATCGGCGGCCGGGAGCGCTTCCGCTGGGAGCCGGTGTCCGGTGCCGTCGTCTATCGTCTCGAGTTCCGTCCTGCCAATCGCGGCTTCGAACCGGCCGACGGCAGCCCCCCGCCGGACGATGCACCGCCCACCGCGGCGCTGCTGCTGCCTGGTGACCGACCGGAGGCGGAGCTGAGCCGCTTGGTGCGCGACCGGCTCGGCCCCGGTCCCGGCTACTGGCGGGTGGCGGCCTACGATGCCAACGGCGGATTGGTGGCACGCAGCGGTTGGCGGCGCTTCCTGCGCTAGCGATGGCTTCCCGGGAGCAGGTCACGGAAGACGAGGCGCGCGCCCTGGTGCGGCGCATCGCCGAGGGCGACGAGGAGGCCCTGCACCGTTTCTATCAGCTCTACTCCGCGCGGGTCTACCGCTTCTGTCTGACCCGCCTCGACAACGAGGCGGACGCGGCGGACGTGCTCAACGAGGTGATGCTGGAGGTGTGGCGCTCCGCCGCGGCGCGTTTCCGCGGCGACGCCAAGGTCGGCACCTGGCTGCTGGGCATCGCCAGCCACCGGCTCCTGGACCGTCTGCGACGCCGCGGGCGCCAGGAAGACAGCCTGGAGCAGGAAGCGCTGGAAGGCCGCCTGGATCGTCTGCAGGCCGAGGCGCGCGAACCGCTGCCGGCCACCGAGCGCGCGGTGCAGGCCGCCCAGGACCTGTCGCTGTTGCGACGCTGTCTGGAACGCCTCAGCGGCCTGCTGCGTCAGGCCCTCTATCTGGCTTTCTTCGAAGAACGCTCCTATCCCGAGATCGCCGAGATCCTCGGCTGCCCCACCGGCACCGTGAAGACGCGCGTCTTTCATGGCCGGCGCCAGCTCCAGCGTTGCCTGGAGGAGGCGACTGAACCGGATCGCGATCCCTGACGACCAAGGGACAGGCACGCAACCTGGAAACCGGCCCATGCACGATTCAGAACATCCCGTCGAACAACTGGCCTGGCTCGCCAATGGCACCCTGGGGGAAGCGGAGCGGACCGCCGTGGAGGCGCACCTGGCCGGCTGCGAGGCCTGTCGGGCGGAGTATCGCCTTCTCTGCCAGTTGCGAGACGGTCTGGATCGGCACTGGAAGGCGCAGGAGCCCGGCGAGCTGGGCTGGGCCAGGTTGCGTGCCGCCATACGACAGGAGAAGGCGCGGGCATCGACCCCAGGCAGCGTGGCGACGCCGCAGCGCGGACGCTGGCTGGCGGTGGCCGCGGGCCTGGTGCTGGCGGTGCAGGCGGCGGTGATCGGCTGGCTGTGGCAGGACCGGGGCGAGACGCCCGTCTATCAGGCCGCCTCGGGCGAAGTGGCCGCCGCGTCGATCCAGGTACGCTTCCGTGCCGATGCCACGGAGGGCGCCATCCGTGAGCTGCTGGACGGGCTGGGGCTGGAGATCGTGGGCGGCCCCGGTGCCCTTGGCATCTATCGTCTGAGCGGTGCAGGGGATCCTGACGCGCTGGCGGCGGCCCTGCGGCGCTCCGGCCTGGTGGAGGAGGTGATGCTGCCATGAGAATCGGTCGTCTGATTTCCGCTGTCGCCTGGTTGCTGATCGCGGGTGCGGCACAGTCCGGAGGTACGCCGTTGGCCAGCGCCGGTCCGGCCTTCTGGCAGCAGCCCAAGTTGAAGCTGCCGCCGGGAACCCAGGGCGGCCTGTGGATCGACTCGCCGCCCATCGTCACGGAGCAGGGCGGGGTGACCGATTTTCAGGACGCCTCCGGCGACTGGCTGCCGCCGCCGGAGGATGGGGGCGACGAAACGGAAGAGGACACCGGCAGCCGGCGACCCGGCGCCCTGAGCGGCGGTTTTCTCGGCAAGGCCCTGGGCGATCTTCCGACCCTGCCGGCGAAGCGCGCAGATTCCGACTTCGAGCCCCGCGAGATCCTGATCGCCAGCGGCGACGTGGAGACCGCCCGGGCGGTCGCCGAGGCGATGCGCCAGGCCGGTTTCTCGCTGCGCCGGCGCAAGGTGCTGCGGTCTTTGGGATTTGTCCTCAGCACCTTCCGCGGTCCGGCGCAGGTGGACGTTCCTGCGGTGGTCAAGCAGCTGCGCGCCCAGTCGCCCGATGTATGGCTGGACGCCAACCATCGCTACCGGCCGCAGGGCGCGGCGGCGCGCTATGCGCGGCCTCTCATCGGCTGGAAGACCACGCCGGGCTGCGGGCGAGGCTTCGTGCTGGGGCTGGTGGATGGCCCGGTCGATGCCCGGCATCCCGCGCTGGCCGGGCGCGCCATCCGCGTGAAATCGCTGCTCGGGCGGCGTGAAAAGGCAGCCGCTCCGGCGCATGCCACTGCCATCGCGGGGCTCCTGCTGGGGGCGCCCGGCACCGGCTTCGAAGGACTGCTGCCCGAGGCGGAGCTGCATCTTGCGGTGGTGCTGCGACAGCGTGGCGAGGTGAGCGACGCCACCGCCGAGCGCCTGGTGGTCGCCATCGACCATCTTCTGGGGCAGGGCGTGCCGCTGACCATGCTCAGCCTGGCCGGCCCGCCCAACAAGCTGCTGGAGCTGGCGCTGATCATGGCGGGCCGCCAGGGGATGCAGTTCGTCGCCGCCGCCGGCAACACCGGAAAGGAGGAGCTGCGCTACCCCGCGGCCTATGAGGGGGTGCTGGGGGTGACCGCGGTGGATGCCCGGAAACGCCTGTACCGCCGCGCCACCCGCGGTGCCCATGTGGACCTGGCCGCGCCGGGCGTGGATCTGCATGCGCCGGCACCCGGGGGCGGAGCACGCTATGTGAGCGGCACTTCCTTCGCCGTGCCCTTCGCCGCCGCGGCGCTGCTGCTTGAGCGCGCCTACCGCCCGGACCCCGACCAGGCCAGCGCCGCCCTGCTGCAGCGCGTCGAGGACCTGGGCCCGCCGGGCCCGGATTCGAGCTTCGGACGCGGCCTGCTGCAGTCGCCGGGCTGTGCGCCCCGGGTCGACTGATTCCGACTCATCGGAGGGAGGAACTGGGGATGAAAATGCCGCATATCCAACATCTGGTCGCACCGGATCTGAAAAGAAGGCGTCATGGGCCGCTGGAGATCCCCTCCCAACCTCTCCCATGAGTAGGTGATGAAGAAGCATTACGGCGGTTGGTTTTCAAATAGGCCAGCGCCACCAACCAATGACGAGGAGAAATCAGATGGATCGCATTTTCTTGCAGATGATTCGATTTCCGCAGCCGCCGTCCGTCAGCGGATGGCGCAACTGGCTGATACTGGGAAGTCTGCTGGCGACCTTGCTGGGTACGCCGGCGCTGGCCAAGACGCCCCCGAAGCACGATGTGCCTGGCAGCCAGGATCACCCGGCGCTGGGCCGTGTTCCGGGCGCGGTGATCGGGCGGTTCGAGCACCGGCGCTTCGGTCGCCTGAAATATCCCCTTGCCCTGGCTCGGCGCGGTATCGGAGAGGTGGGGACCGCGAAAGGCGAGTTGTGGCGGATAGACTACTACCTGCCGGGCGACCTGGGGCCGGACGGCGCGGCGGAAGTCTATCGGCAGAATCTCGAGCAGTTGGGTTTCGATTTGCTGTTGGACGAGGAGGATTCGCGGGGGCTGATCTCCCTGACTCGCAACAAGCAGCGCATCGGTGAAGACTTCCCGCCGCTGAGCCGACCGATCCTGATGCTGGTGGGGAAGGGCCGTTTGCGCGGGCGGGATGCCACCGTGGTGGTCTATGCCTATACGGTCACCACTACTTGGGGCAAGCGTGACTGGGTACGGTTGCGAATCGTGGAGGGCAAGGCGCTGGATGCCAGCCTGCAGGTGGTCAAGGCCGATCGCATGGCCAGCGATATTCAGTCCAAAGGCCATGTGGTGCTGCAAGGCATCCTGTTCGATCACGACAGCGACCGCCTCAAGCAGCAGTCCCGCGCGGCCATCGCCGAGATCGCCAAATATCTCGAGGCACATCCCAAGGTACGGCTCTATGTGGTGGGGCACACCGACAACACCGGCGGTTACGACTACAACCGGGACCTGTCACGGCGGCGGGCCGCGGCGGTGGTACGTGCCCTGGTACAAGAACACGGTATCGATGCCGCCCGTCTCAAGCCGGTGGGCGTGGGCCCGGTTGCGCCGGTGGCGAGCAATGCGACCGAGGAAGGCCGTGCCAGGAACCGGCGTGTGGAGCTGGTGGAGCGGTAAGGGGGTGGGGTGATGCCAGGGGAACGGTGTCGGGTCCTCCCTGCCCGCAGCGGTCGTCATAGGGTCCAGCAGGGAGCCTTCGTTCAACTTACTGAACCGTTTTGGATCCAAACGCGACCAACTCGATGAAACCTGGCGATACGCCTGGCAAAGATTCGGAGAGTTCCAATGTACCTGATCGTCCGCTGCCTGCTGCCCTGGTTGGTTGGCCTGCTGCTTCCGCCGGCCGTTTTGGCCGATAAGCTCCCCGCCGGCGCGCTGCCGCTGCCCGCGCTGAAGCACTATTCGCTGCCGGCGAGCGGCGATCCGCAGGCGGACAAGAAACGATCCGGCGCAAAGGCCTCGGACAGGTCGATGCCCGCGGCTGCCAAATCCGTCCAGGGCATTTCCAGGTCGGGAGTATCCACTCCATCGGCCACGCCGGCCGTGAAGCCGGAGACCCCGTCCGACACTCGGAAGCTTCTCAGGGTGCCTTCGCTGTCGACCAGCGGCCCACAGCGCGAATCCAAGCCGATCCCCGGTTTGCCAGGAAAGGCCGTGCCGTTGCTCAAACTGCCGGTAGTCGCTCCCAAAAAGCCTGGGGCCAAGCCCACGGTGACCCTGCCGAAGCCGGTATCCTCGAAGCGCGAAGCTCGCAAGTTCCCGGTGGTACCCAAGCTCCCCGGCCTGGCGTTGCCTCAGTCGAAGAGCGGGCGGCTCCCAACCCCGGGCGCTTCTGTCGGGATCCCGGAGAAGAAGAACCTACTCCGGGTCGTGCCCAAGGTGCCGCTCGGCGATGAGGGCGTCGGCCAGCCGCGGGATGCGCAGCCAGTGAGCGGTACGGACCGCCCCCGGAGCGGCGGGTTCGCGGCTGGCGCAGTCGGCGGTGCGCTCGGGGAGGAGATACTGCAAAGGGCCGCGGATTCGGTACGACCCGCCATCACCGGCGTCGAGGGTCCCGCCTGGCATGCCGCCGGGGCGTGCGTGGATGCAGCCGTCCTGAACGCGCCCCAGGGCAGGACGGTCCTTACCCTGCGTGGGCACAACCTCACCGGCCCAGATAGGCGCGTTTCGATCACGCATGGCGCGTTTCCGGGGGTTACCCGCGCTGCGCCGCTCGACGTGGAATTGGACTGGACGGACGACCGGATCGGCCTGCGGCCGCGGCCCGGTCTGGGTTTCGAGCCGAGCCTCGGGCCGCAAGCACATGACCGGCGCTTCGTGCTCGTTCGCCTGTTGAACGGGTCCGGCAGAACCCTGGCACGCAGGCTCATGCCCACCTGTGTGGGGCGCACGGAGCTCGAAATCCTCGTCGAGGCGCCGCCGCATTGCCGCGCGCCCCGGATCGGGAACCTCGTGCTGACGGGCACCTATGTCACCCCCAATGGCGAGCGCAAACGCATCGCGTCACGCCGCGGCAGTGCGCTGCGACCAGCCAACGTGCGTACCGAACGCATCGGGGAGGTGAACCGCCTGCGCGCCGAGGGTATCGAGTTGACGCTGCCGCGCGAGAGCGCCTTCACGCGGGGGCCCGTAACGCTGAAGGCTGTGTATGACAGCGACTGCTTCCGGGGCGAGGGCAGCGTGGAGGTGCGCGGTCTGGAGCGCGGCGATTATCGCAAAACGCTCGTGGTCGCCGGGCGCGACCGTCCGCGCAGCCAGCCGGTGGCAGGCGGGTTCCGGATCGCCGGCGTCGAATTCGACGCCACCGACCATCGTGGCCGCTGGTCGCTGCGGGTGCGCGTGGCGCGTCCGGAAGGCCGGTCGGTGTGGCCCCGCGATCTGCGCCTCGAGGTGGCCAGGACCGGGACGACAACGCCCTATGTCAGCGTGCCCGTATATCGGGAAAACGTCCTGGTCCCCTACTATCTTCTGCCACGCGAGGGACATGTGCCGCTGGTCGATGGCGGCTGGGTGCGCAGCCTCGACGTCCGGCTGGTGCGTGGTGGACGCATCGAGGACCGGAGCACGGTCGAGCGCAGCGCGCCTCCCACACTGGATTATCAGCTCAAGGTGACGCGCATCCTGGCCCATGAATCCGGAGACGACGACTGGAACGAACCCGCGCCCTACGCCGAGTGGTCGGCCGGTCGCATCGATATCGAAGACGGGCTTGGGCGCATCTTCGCCTACCAGCAGGGTGAAATTCAGGTGCGGGGATTGCGAGAGCGCGCCGTCAGTGACAATGATCTGGTGGTACTCGATTCGGACGAGCTGTGGTTCTCCGGCTCGATACTCCCACGCACCGGGCGCATCCCGCTCCGCATCCGCATCTGGGAAGACGACAGCCCGCTGCGCCCCTCGGTCTGGTCCATGCGGCTCCAGGCGAATGTCGCCGACGTATGCTTCGGACCGCGGCAGGCGCGCAGTGGCGAACGCGTTTTCACCCGTTATCTGCGCCGTCGCTCCGGGGGACTGGATCTCGAGCTCACTGTGGTCGAACGCTGTCGGCTTCCCGTGGATGGACGGCGCTAGGAGTCTGCCGGCGCAGTTTCCATAGTGCCGGTCGTCAGCAGTGCGACCGAGGACAGACGGATGAGGGAGCGGCGCGTGGGGCTGGTGGAATGATGATTTTTGAGATTGGGAGGGTAGAGGCAATGTGCATGGAGCGACTGAGCAAATCTATCGTCACGACGGCGCTGTTCGCGATGCTCGTCTCGGGGTCTGTGGGTGCGGCGGAACCCGCTTTTCCGATCGAGCCGGGATCGATTGCGCCGGTCATCGAGAAGGCATCCAAGTCCAAGGGATCTTCATCTTCGACAAAATCCAAGGCCAAGGCGGATGACAAGAAGGCATCGGTGAAAGGGCTGCCCGCCGCCAATCTGTTGAAGGACCGGGCCGCCAAGGTCGCACCGACTGCTGCCAGCGGGAAAGGCTCGGCGACCAAGTCCAAGGTGACGCCGTCTTTGCTCAAGACCCCACGAGGATCGGCTGCGGCCTCCAAGCAGAAACTCGTGCCCCAACTGCCACCGGCCCTGGGTAAGGGCACGATGCCGAAGGCGGCTAGTAGCACTTCTTCGGACAAGAAGGGTGCGATGCCCCGTCTGCCCGGATTGGCTCTGCCGAAGCTGCCGGGAAAGCTGGAAAAGGCGCCGGAGAAGCCGTCGGGCGGTGTGATCGGCAATAAGTTGTTGCTACCCCCGTCGTCAGGAGCAGGCGCACTCAAGGATCGATTGCAGCCGGGCCGTAAGACTGCGTTTGATCCCATAGGACGCCAGTCTCGGAATGGTGAGCGTGGTTTTCTAGGGCGTGCAAGGGTTGGAGAGGGCGCTGGGCACCGTGCGGGTGGTCATTCGGCTGGTCGATATGACGATGGTTCAAAAGGTGGTGCCTTCTGGAAGCAACCGGACGCATCTGCAAGTGCGGGGGAGAGTCGGCTGGGCGTGCTCGGTTGGGGAGTCGGGACGACAGGCGGAGCCAAAGGTGTTTCTTCTGGCTCCGATAATGGAATTGCACGTGGCGCTGGAGCAGCAGGCGGTGGTTTCGTTGGCAGTCAAAACGGAGGTGGTGCATCTTCGACTGTGCCAAGAGGGGGAAATGCCGGTGCAGGTGTCGGCCCTAGCTACGACGCCAAACAGGATGCCTACGTATTTTCAGATGGGCGTCGGGTGAGAGCGACCGATAATGCTGGCCGGCGTGGAGTCGTTCAACCCGATGGTAGTGTCCGTTATGCCGATGGGACCAACGTGCGCCATGATACTACGACTGGCGTAACTACCATAACCAAACCGGATGGGTCACAAGTCGAATTGGAGTATGGCAGAGGTAACCGTAATGAGCGTCCTCAATATAATGAAACCACGGATACTTTCGTTTTCTCGGACGGTAAAGGTGTACGGGGTACAGATCCAAATGGAAATCGGGGTCAGGTAAGGGAGGATGGAAGTATTGAATACTCGGACGGTACAGTAATTACCCATGATACTGATACCGGAGAAACCATTATAAGACAGGGGGATAAGACACGTGTGGATGAACGAGGAAGTAAGCAGACGGATGGGCCGGTTTACGATGAAGAAAACAATACGTATGTCTATGACGGAGGGGAAGGTAAAGGCACACGAATTCGTGCTACCGACCCGTCCGGGAATCGTGGTACGGTGCAGGAAGATGGAAGTATAGTTTACTCTGATGGCACCCGGATAGAGCGTGATTCGACACGAGGCCAGACTTTGGTCAGAAAGCCGGATGGATCGAGAATAATTTATTATGCAGATGGAACTGTGGTCGAATATAACGCATCCACTGGAGAGACTACTCGCCGACGTAGTGGTTCTCCCACTTCCAGTGCTGATACAGTAAGTGGATCCAGCGGGGAAGATGATACAGGTGATGGAGATTCCGGGACGGCAGAGGATAAGGAGCAGGATTCGGACACGAATGACCAGGATGGTGATGAAAATAGTGACGATGGCCAGGATCAGCAGAATGAAGGTGACGATGGAGGCGATGATTCCGGTGGAGAAGATAATGAAAATGGAGCCGACGATGAGGCAACCGAATATGTCACTGGGCTGGGATCTGGTAACCGCCGTTCGTCGGTGACTGCTCCGGTTGATGATGCGGTTGCGCGTAAGCGTGGCGAAAAAACGGATCCTGAAACCGGATGTAGTAGACAGCCGTCTCGTGGTCGCTCCGGACCTAATGTGCGTCCTTCAGGCGAGGGATCAGATCGTGAAGCACCCTGTATGGAGGATGTGGCCGGTAAAGAAGATGAAGAGAAAAGCCCAAATGCAGCTGATTATGTCACCAATGTCGACACTAGACTGCCGGGATCCGGCTTGGGACCAGACTGTGATGAACGTATAATGGATTGTAACGCAGGTTTACCTTTAAGGACTGTTGATCCGTTCGATCAGAGTCCGGTTATCAACCCGAACCCAACAAATTAGATCGTTGCTATGGAGAGTTCCGGTCGGCGCCGTGCGTCTTGCATGGCGCCCCGGCCCGCAGGAGTCGTCACGAGGCCAGTCATGCGCACATCCAATCGGGAACTGAGGGAATGGGTC
>CAZVIG010000016.1:0-13397 GCA_964627395.1 uncultured Sedimenticola sp. | reverse complement strand
GTCTGAACACCCTGGTGGACTTCCGCCACCAGCGCCTGCACCGCGCCGAGCGTGGCCAGAACGGCATGGGGCGCCAGATGACCGGGCGCAAGGGCCGGGACCTGCTGATTCCGGTGCCGGTGGGCACCCGCGTCATCGACGCCGACACCGAGGAGCTGATCGGCGAGGTGCTGGAACACGGCCAGCGCCTGCTGGTGGCCGAGGGCGGGCGTCACGGCCTGGGCAACATCCACTTCAAGAGCAGCACCAACCGGGCGCCGCGTCAGGCCACCCAGGGCACGCCGGGGGAGCGCCGCAACCTGCTGCTGGAGCTGATCGTGCTCGCCGACGTGGGCCTGCTGGGCCTGCCCAATGCGGGCAAGTCCAGCCTGATCCGCGCCATGTCCCAGGCGCGGCCGCGGGTCGCCGACTATCCCTTCACCACCCTCTATCCCAACCTGGGCGTGGTGGGTGCCGGCTCCGACCGCAGCTTCGTGATCGCCGATATCCCCGGCGTGATCGAAGGTGCCGCCGAGGGCGCCGGGCTGGGGCTGCAGTTCCTCAAGCACCTGGCGCGCACCCGCCTGTTGCTGCACCTGGTGGACATCGCGCCCATGGACGAGGAGGCCGACCCGGCCGCCCAGGTGCGCGCCATCGAGGCGGAGCTGGCCAAGTACGATCCTGAGCTGGCGGCGCGCGAGCGCTGGCTGGTGATGAGCAAGGTCGATCTGCTGGACGAGGAGGCGCTGGTGGCGGCGCGCGAGCGCCTGATCGCGGAACTGGACTGGCAGAGACCGGTGTTCGCCGTCTCCTCGGTCAGCGGGCAGGGGCTGCGCGAGCTGGAGGATGCCATCGTCGCGCACCTGCAGCGGCTGCGCGCCGCCGAGGCGCAGGCCCCACAGGAGGAGGCGGATCAGACCCCCTACGATCCGACCCGCTCATGAAGACCCACGCCGATCTCGTCAGGGCCCGGCGCTGGGTGATCAAGATCGGCAGCGCCCTGATCACCGCCGACGGCAGGGGGCTGGACCGCGAGCGGCTGCGCGCCTGGGTGGACCAGATCGCCGACCTGCTGGAGGCCGGGCACGAGGTGGTGCTGGTCTCTTCCGGCGCGGTGGCCGAGGGCATGTCGCGCATGGGTTGGCGTACCCGTCCCACTGCCCTGCACGAGCTGCAGGCGGCCGCCGCGATCGGCCAGATGGGGCTGGTGCAGGCCTGGGAGAGCTGCTTCCAGCGCCGCCGCCGCCACACCGCCCAGGTGCTGCTCACCCATGACGATCTCGCCGACCGGCGCCGCTACCTGAACGCCCGCTCCACCCTGCGCACCCTGATCGGCCTGGGTGTGGTGCCGGTGGTCAACGAGAACGACGTGGTGGCCAACGAGGAGCTGCGCTTCGGCGACAACGATTCCCTGGCGGCGCTGGTGGCCAATCTCATCGAGGCGGACCTGATGGTGCTGCTCACCGACCAGCCGGGGCTGTTCGACGCCGATCCGCGCCTGCATCCGGATGCCGAGCTGATCCGGGTGGCGGAGGCGCGCTCGCCGGAGCTGGACGCGGTGGCGGGCGAGAGCCGCGGCGCCCTGGGCAGCGGCGGCATGTCCACCAAGCTGCGCGCGGCGCGTCTGGCGGCGCGCTCCGGCACTGCCACGGTGATCGCCGGCGGCGCGGAAGAAGGCGTCCTGCGCCGCCTGGCCGCCGGCGAGACGGTGGGCACCCTGCTGCTGGCGGGGCAGGAGCCGGATGCGGCGCGCAAGCGCTGGCTGGCGGGGCATCTGCGGGTGCGTGGGCGGCTGGTGCTGGACGACGGCGCGGTGGAGGTGCTGCGCCGCGCCGGCCGCAGCCTGCTCGCGGTCGGCGTGAAGGCGGTGGAGGGCGACTTCCGGCGCGGCGAGCTGGTCTCCTGCGTGGACGAGCAGGGAAGGGAGGTGGCGCGCGGCCTGGTCAACTACTCCGCCGAGGAGACGCGGCGCATCCGGGGCCGCCCCTCTTCCGAGATCGCCGAGATCCTCGGCTACCGCGACGAGGAGGAACTGATCCACCGCGACAACCTGGTGCTGGTGTAAGGGCGCCTCGAAAGCTAAAAGAAACCCCGCCGCATGGCTGCGGCGGGGTAGTGTGAGCGTCGCCCGGTCGGTTGGCAAACCCTGGATCCCTTGTCGGCTTCCCTGCCCCGAAATCGTCCCTGGAGTTCCTCTCGGCGACGACTTCATTGTGGCCGCCCGCCACCGCTTCCGGTATCGGACATTTGCCATTCCGCTTGTAGGAAAAGTCTGATATTGCGCTCCCGGAAACGAAAAAACCGGCCGCCAGGGCCGGTTTCTCGGGGTGCGTCGCGGGCGCGGGCTCAGAGCGCCTTGATCTGGGCGTTGAGCCGGCGCTTGTGGCGCGCTGCCTTGTTCTTGTGGATCAGGCCCTGTCCGGCGAGCCGGTCGAGCAGCGGCACGGCCCGCTGATAGGCCTCCTGTGCGGCGGCCTTGTCGCCGGCGGCGATGGCCTTGATCACCTTCTTGAGCTCGGTGCGCATCATGCTGCGGCGGCTCGCGTTGTGCATGCGACGCTTTTCCGCCTGGCGTGCGCGCTTGCGTGCTTGGGGAGAATTGGCCACTTGGGTGCTCCTGAATTCGATTGGGCTTCGTAAAAAGACGGCGAATTATGTGGAGCGCGGCGCCGCTTGTCAAGTGCGGCGGCCCGGGCGCACCGCGGCAGCCGCGCGGGGTGGGCTTCCTTATAATGCGCCCTCCGCAACCTGTTGGAGGCCGGGCCCCTGTCCCTGATCCGCTCCCTGTCCACCGTCGGCGTCTTCACCCTCGGCTCGCGCATCCTGGGCTTCGTGCGCGACCTGGTGCTGGCCCATCTGTTCGGCGCCAACGCCATGACCGACGCCTTCTTCGTGGCCTTCAAGATCCCCAACTTCCTGCGCCGCTTGTTCGCGGAGGGGGCCTTCGCCACCGCCTTCGTGCCGGTGCTCACCGAGTATCGCACCACCCGCAGCCCGCAGGAGCTGCGCCAGTTCATCGACCATGTGGCAGGGACCCTGGGGCTGGCGCTGCTGGTGGTCTCCGCGATCGGGGTGCTGGCCGCGCCCCTGGTGGTGGGGCTGTTCGCCTTCGGCTGGGTGCTGGAGGAGGAACACGCCCGGCTGGCGCTGGCCGCGGATATGCTGCGCCTGACCTTTCCTTATCTGTTCTTCATCTCGCTGACCGCCTTCGCCGGCGGCATCATGAACGCCTGGAACCGCTTCGCGGTGCCGGCCTTCACCCCGGTGCTGCTCAACCTGTCCCTGATCGGCTGCGCGCTGTGGCTCTCGCCCCATCTGGATCAGCCGGTGGTGGCCCTCGCCTGGGGGGTGCTGATCGCGGGGATCACCCAGTTCGTCTTCCAACTGCCCTTCCTGGCGCGCCTGGAGCTGTTGCCGCGGCCCCGGCCCTCGCTGCGCGACCCGGGGGTGCGGCAGGTGCTGAGGCTGATGGTGCCGGCGCTGTTCGCCGTCTCGGTCACCCAGATCAACCTGCTGCTGGACACGGTGCTGGCCTCCACCCTGATCGCCGGCAGCATCTCCTGGCTCTACTACTCGGACCGCCTGATGGAGTTTCCGCTGGGGGTGCTGGGTGTGGCGTTGGGCACGGTGCTGCTGCCGCGGCTGTCGCGCGAGCAGGCGGAACAGGACCCGGCCAATTACAACCGCACCCTGGACTGGGGGCTGCGCATGGGGCTGCTGTTCGGCCTGCCGGCGGCGGTGGGCCTGGCCGCCCTGGCCGGGCCCATGATCAGCACCCTGTTCCAGTCCGAGGTGTTCACCGCGCAGGACGTGGCCATGGCCCGGCTCAGCCTGATGGCCTATGCCGCCGGTCTGCCTGCCTTCATCCTGGTCAAGGTGCTGGCGCCCGCCTACTATGCGCGCCAGGATACCCGCACCCCGGTGCGAATCGCGGTGATCGCGATGTCCGCCAACATGGTGTTCAACCTGCTGCTGATCTTTCCGCTGAAGCATGCCGGTCTGGCGCTCGCCACCAGCCTGGGGGCCGGGGTCAACGCCTGGCTGCTGCTGCGCGGCCTGCGCCGCCGCGATCTTTACCGCCCGGCTCCGGGCTGGGGGCGTCTGGCGCTGCAGATCGGGCTCGCCTGCGCGGCCATGCTGGCGGTGCTGGTCTGGGGCGCCGGGGCCCTGGAGGGCTGGTTCCAGGCCGGTCGCTGGGAACGTGCCGCCCGGCTCGCGCTGTGGATCCTGGGCGGTGCGGCCGCCTATTTCCTGACCCTCTTACTGCTGGGCGTGCGCCCGGCCCTGCTGCGACGTTCGGAGGCCGGCTGATGCGCTTTCACTATCTGGTCAGTCTGCTGGTGCTCGCGCTCGATCAGGCGAGCAAGTGGTGGATACAGCAGCACTTTTACGAGCACCAGGTGCTGGTGGTCTGGCCGGTGTTCAACCTTACCCTGGCCTACAACGAGGGAGCGGCGTTCAGCTTTCTGGCGGACGCCGGCGGCTGGCAGCGGTATCTGTTCGTCGGCCTGGCCGCGGTGGTGTCCCTGGTGCTGGCGGTATGGCTGTGGCGGCTGCCGCGCGAGCGGCGCCTGGAGGCCTGGGGCCTGTCCCTGATCCTCGGCGGCGCCCTGGGCAACCTGGTGGACCGGGTGGTGCAGGGGCGGGTGGTGGACTTTCTGCAGTGGCACTGGGGTCCCCATTACTTTCCCTCCTTCAATCTGGCGGACAGCGCCATCACCCTGGGGGTGATGCTGCTGCTCCTGGATGCCTGGCGCAGCCACCGCCGGGAGGGCGTGTAGGAAAATTCCTACAAGGATTTCGGATTTTTCCGATAGGCAGCCATCCCGGCCCCGGCCATAATGAGTTCACCGCTACAGGGATGGAGGCCGGACAAGGAGTCCGGCAGCACGGACGCCCTCTTCGAGGGAGCGAAACATGACCGGCGGTAAGGCCCGACCCTACGGATGGGGACGGGCCTTTTTACGTTGTGCCCGCTCCGTCGGGCCCGCCCTTCCTCTATAATCGGCGGCTTGTTTGGAGGAAAGGCGTGTTACTGATCCGCGGACAGCACAATCTGCGCGCGGCGCACCGGGGCTGCGTGGCCACCATCGGTAACTTCGATGGGGTCCATCTGGGGCACCAGGCGGTGTTCGAGGCCCTCAAGGCGCGCGCCCGCGAGCATGGCCTGCCCTCCCTGGTGATCACCTTCGAGCCGCACCCCCTGGAATATTTCCGGCCCGAGGCGGCACCGCCGCGCCTGATGCGGGCGCGCGAGAAGCTGGAGGCGATCGAGCGCGCCGGCATCGACCGGGTGCTGCTGCTGCGCTTCGACCAGGACCTGGCCCTGCTGCCGGCGGAGGACTTCATCCGTGATTATCTGGTGGATGCCCTGGGGGTGCGCCATCTCTATGTGGGCGACGATTTCCGCTTCGGCCATCGTCGCCAGGGCGACTTCGCCCTGCTGCAGGCCGAGGGGGCGCGCCACGGCTTCCAGGTGGAGAGCCTGGCCACGGTGAGCGACGCCTGCGGGCGGATCAGCAGCACCCGCATCCGCGAGGCCCTGGCCGCCGGCGACCTGGCCACCGCGCGCTGCTGCCTGGGACGCGACTACAGCATCAGTGGCCGGGTGGGGCACGGCCACAAGCGCGGCCGCCAGATCGGCTTCCCCACCCTCAACGTGGGGCTGGCGCGGCGTCGCACGCCGCTGCGCGGGGTCTTCGCGGTGCGGGTGGAAGGCGTGGAGGACGCGCCCCTGCCCGGGGTCGCCAACCTGGGCAACCGGCCCACCCTGGCGGGCGACGACCGCTTCCTGCTGGAGGTGCACCTGTTCGACTTCGACCGCGAGGTCTATGGCCGGCAGGTGCGGGTGAATCTGGTGGAGCGGCTGCGCGACGAACGCCGCTTCGAATCCTTCGATGCGCTGCGCGAGCAGATCCTGCAGGATGCGCAACAGGCGCGCGAGATACTACAGGCCAACAACCGACAGGCGACATCGTGAGCGACTACAAAGACACCCTCAACCTGCCGAAGACCGCCTTTCCCATGAAGGCCAACCTGGCCCAGCGCGAGCCGCAGATGCTGGCGCGCTGGGAGGAACTCGGCCTGTACCACAGGATCCGCGCGGCCTTCGCCGGGCGGCCGAAGTTCGTGCTGCACGACGGCCCGCCCTATGCCAACGGCGACATCCACATCGGGCACGCGGTGAACAAGCTGCTCAAGGACATGATCGTCAAGAGCCGCACCCTGGAGGGCTTCGACGCCCCCTATGTGCCGGGCTGGGACTGCCACGGCCTGCCGATCGAGCTGCAGGTGGAGAAGAAGGTGGGCAAGCCGGGCCACAAGGTGAGCGCCGCCGAGTTCCGCCAGGCCTGCCGCGACTATGCCTTCAAGCAGGTGGACCGGCAGCGCAGCGACTTCAAGCGCCTGGGGGTGATCGGCGACTGGGAGAACCCCTATCTCACCATGAACTACCGCCAGGAGGCGGACATCATTCGCGCCCTGGGGCGGATCGCGGCGCGCGGTCACATCGTGCAGGGCGCCAAGCCGGTGCACTGGTGCATCGACTGCGGCTCGGCGCTGGCCGAGGCGGAGGTGGAGTACAAGGACAAGGAATCCTGGGCCATCGACGTGCGCTTCCCGGCGGTGGACCCCGACGAGCTGGTGTCGCGCTTCCAGCCCGAGGCGCCCGGCGAGGGGCCGGTGTCGGTGGTGATCTGGACCACCACCCCCTGGACCCTGCCCGCCAACCAGGCGGTGGCGCTCAACCCCGACCTCGAGTACGTCCTGGTGCAGGCGGGCGGGGAGCGCCTGGTGATCGCCGAGGGCATGCTGGAGGATGCCCTGGGGCGCTGGGGCCTGAGCGACTGGAAGCCGCTGGGCGTGGCGCGCGGCGCCCAGCTCGAACATCTGCGGCTGCGTCATCCCTTCTACGACCGCGAGGTGCCGATCATACTGGGGGCGCACGTCACCCTGGACGCCGGTACCGGTGCGGTGCACACCGCGCCCGGCCACGGCGTGGAAGACTTCGTGGTGGGGCAGCAGTACGACCTGCCGGTGGACAATCCCGTGGCGGGCAACGGGGTCTTCGTGGAGGGCACCCCGCTGCTGGCCGGCGAGCACGTGTTCAAGGCCAACGAGAAGGTGATCGATATCCTGCGCGGGCGCGGCGCCCTGGTGCACGCGGAGAAGCTGGTACACAGCTATCCCTGCTGCTGGCGCCACAAGTCGCCGATCATCTTCCGCGCCACCGCCCAGTGGTTCATCGCCATGGACCGCAAGGGGCTGCGCGAGGCGGCGCTGCAGCAGATCGGCCAGGTGGACTGGATCCCGGACTGGGGCGAGGCGCGCATCCAGGGCATGGTGGCCAACCGGCCCGACTGGTGCATCTCGCGCCAGCGCACCTGGGGCGTGCCCATCGCCTTCTTCGTGCACCGCGAGACCGGCGAGCTGCACCCCGACACCGAGCGTCTGGTGGAGGCGGTCGCGCAGCGCGTCGAGGCGGCGGGCATCCAGGCCTGGTTCGATCTCGATCCCGCCGAGCTGCTGGGCGAGGAGGCGGCGCAGTACGAGAAGGTGGGCGACACCCTGGACGTCTGGTTCGACTCCGGCGTGACCCACGCCTGCGTGCTGGACCGGCGCGAGGAGCTGGCGCGTCCCGCGGATCTGTATCTCGAGGGCTCCGATCAGCACCGCGGCTGGTTCCAGTCCTCGCTGCTCACCTCGGTGGCGATGTTCGATGCCGCCCCCTACCGCGCCTGCCTCACCCACGGCTTCACCGTGGACGCTCAGGGGCGCAAGATGTCCAAGTCGCTGGGCAACGTGATCAGCCCGCAGCAGGTGCTCAAGACCCTGGGCGCGGACATCATCCGCCTCTGGGTGGCGGCCACCGACTACCGCTCCGAGATGACCGTCTCCGACGAGATCCTCAAGCGCACCGCCGACGCCTACCGGCGCCTGCGCAACACCCTGCGCTTCCTGCTGGCCAACCTCAACGGCTTCGACCCGGCCACCGACCAGGTGCCGCACACCGAGATGCTGGAGCTGGACCAGTGGGCCCTGGACCGCGCCTGGCAGCTCCAGGAGGAGATCCGCGAGGCCTATGCCGGCTACAACTTCCACCTCGTCTACCAGAAGGTGCTCAACTTCTGCGTCGCCGAGATGGGCGGCTTCTACCTGGACGTGATCAAGGACCGCCAGTACACCATGCCGGCGGACAGCCGCGGGCGCCGTTCCTGCCAGACCGCCATGTATCACATCGCCGAGGCCATGGTGCGCTGGCTGGCGCCGGTGATGAGCTTCACCGCGGACGAGGCCTGGGGCTTCCTCCCCGGCGAGCGCGGCGAGTCGGTGTTCCTCGAGACCTGGCACCAGGGGCTGCGCGAGATGCCCGAGGCCGAAGCCGGACGCGCCTTCTGGAGCGAGGTGATGGCGGTGCGCTCGGCGGTGAGCAAGGTGCTGGAGGGCATGCGCAAAGCGGGCGGGATCGGCTCCTCCCTGGATGCCGAGGTGGACCTGTACTGCGCGCCCGAGCTGCTGCAGCGGCTGGCGCGCCTGGAGGACGAACTGCGCTTCGTGCTGATCACCTCCGAGGCGCGACTGCATCCCCTGGAGGGGCGCCCGGCGGAGGCCGCCGACACCGAGCTGGAGGGGCTGGCGCTGCTGGCCCGCGCCAGCGGACACCCCAAGTGCGTGCGCTGCTGGCATCACCGCCCCGACGTGGGTGCCGATCCCGACCATCCCGAACTGTGCGGCCGCTGCGTGCAGAACGTGGCGGGCGAGGGCGAGCGGCGGGAACACGCCTGACGACGATCCGACGACGGGAGCGACGACATGAACGACCGGCAGGGAAGCGACGACCGCCATTCCCCCAATGTGGTGTGGCACAAGGCCAAGGTGAGCCGCGCCGACCGCGAACGGCGCAACAACCACCGCTCGGTGGTGCTCTGGTTCACCGGCCTGTCCGCCTCGGGCAAGTCCACCCTGGCGCATGCGGTGGAGGAGCGCCTGCACGGCATGGGCTGCAACACCTTCGTGCTGGACGGCGACAACGTGCGCCACGGTCTCTGCTCCGACCTGGGCTTCAGCCTGGAGGACCGCGCCGAGAACCTGCGCCGCATCGGCGAGGTGGCCAAGCTGATGACCGAGGCGGGCACCATCGTGCTCACCGCCTTCATCTCCCCGCTGCGCCGCGACCGCGAGCGGGTGCGCAGCCTGTTCCCCCACGGCGACTTTCTGGAGATCTATTGCGAGGCCAGCCTGGAGGTGTGCGAATCGCGTGACCCCAAGGGGCTGTACCGGCGCGCGCGGGCCGGCGAGATCCCCGACTTCACCGGCATCTCCTCGCCCTACGAACCCCCCATCAACCCCGAGCTGCGCTGCAACACCGGCGAGGACCCGGTGGAGCACAACGTGGACCAGGTGGTGGCGATGCTGCGTGCGCGGGGCATTCTCCCCGCCTGACGGCTGCCGGGCCTGCGTTCACCCCAACAGCGCGCGATAGCGCGCCCAGTCGAAGCAGGGTCCCGGATCGGTCTTGCGCCCGGGGGCGATGTCGCTGTGCCCGGCGATGCGGTCGGGCGTGATGGCCGGGAAGTGCTCGCGCACCCGGCGGGTGAGTCGTGCCAGGGTCGCATACTGGGCGTCGGTGAAGGGGGTGTCGTCGGTGCCTTCCAGCTCGATTCCCACCGAGAAGTCGTTGCAGCGTTCGCGTCCCGCGAAGCACGACTGCCCGGCGTGCCAGGCGCGCCGGTCCAGGGCCACGAACTGCACCGCGCTGCCGTCGCGCCGCACCAGCAGATGGGCGGACACCTTCAGATGGGCGATCTCGGCGAAATAGGGGTGCCCGGCCGGATCCAGGCGGTTGAGGAACAGCGCCTCGATGGCGTCGCCGCCGAACTCCCCGGGGGGCAGGCTGATGTTGTGGATCACCAGCAGGTCCACGGTCGCGTCCGCGGGGCGCTCGTCGCAGTTGGGCGAGGGGGAGTGACGCAGCCCCGGCAGCCACAGCCGTCCCGGCTTCATGGCGCCTCTCCCGGGGGCTGGGCCAGGGCCGCCTCGATCGCCGCCTCCAGCGCCTGGGGCGTGGCCAGGCTGTCGATCTCGCGGTGGAAATCGCCGTCCTTGAAGAGGAACATGGCGGGCAGGTGGAAGACCTCGAACTCGCGCACCAGGCCGCCCTCGCGCTCCGCATCCACCTCGTAGATCAGCCAGTCCGGCCTTTTGTGACGCAGTACCTCAAGGGCCCGCCGCAGTTGCCGACAGGAACCACAGGCGCGCGAGGTGAAGAACACCAGGGTCGGCGCCGGGCTGGCGGCGATGCGATGATGCAGGTCGAACTGGCTCAATTGCGGGAACATGCGCCGAATGGTGCGGGTCCGATCCGGAGAGTACAAGGGGAAGGGGGTTCGCGCCGCTGGGAAGCAGGGGCATCGGGCCCTGTGAGTAGGGTCACGACACGGAAAAAAGCCTTTTCCCGCAGGCAGTTGAACGTGAAATCCTTCACGCGGCTTCGGCCCCTGCTGGGCTAGGGTTGTAGAACAGAGGTGTCGGCCCTTCCGGCACCGCACAGCAAGGCTGGGAACCATGGCAAAGCACAACGTGATCTCCTTCGAACAGAACGCCGGGCGGCTGGTCGGCGAGCGCCACCGGCGCGCCGTGGCCGGCATGCGGGAGCACCTGCAGCAGACCCTGCCGCCGCTCATCCACGACCTGTTCGACCGCCTGGACGACGAGTTCTACGAACTGGCCGACAAGTCGGCCAACGACCTCCTGCAGACGCGCTACTTCGAGGCGATGCGCGAACTGCGCAAGCTGCGCCATCCCATCGAGCAGGCCTTCCTGGAAGGCCGGCTGGCCGCCTTCGACCGCTTCTGGAAGGAGCCGGCCCCGCGTCCGGCGCGCGATGAAAGCGAGGCGGTGGATCTCAGCGAGCAGGAGATGTCCCTGGTGGAGGAGGACGACCTCGAGGAGGGCCTGGCCGTCTCCACCCTGGTGTCCAAGGCGGAGAACCGCTATCACCGCACCCTGTTCGCGCTGAACAAGCGCTTCGCCGCCATCCACGGCACCGAGTCCTTCGACGAGTCCGCCAACCCGGTGGGTCCCGCGGCACTGGCGCACGGCTTCGCCGAGGCGCTGCGTCAGTGGCAGAGCGAGACCGAGGTGCGGCTGATCGTCTACAAGCTGTTCGACCGGCACGTGATGGCCTACATGGGCGGCCTGTACGACGAGCTGAACGATATCCTGATCGCCAACGACATCCTGCCGCGCATCGCGCGCAAGGTGCGCCGCAACCCGGTGGCGCCCTCGGTGCAGCGGGCGCGCGGCGAGGGCGGCCATCCCGGCGCCCCGAGTGGCGAGGGACTGCCCTTGGATCCCGCCATGCTGGATACCCTGGCGCAACTGGTGGCCACGCGCCGCAGCCAGGATCCCAACCTCCAGGCCGCCGCCTGGTATGCGCGCGCGGATGCCGCGCCGGGGCTGCCGCAGGTGGACTCCGACGAGCTGCTGGGTGCGCTGGGCGAGGTGCAGCGCTATTCCATGAACGCCGCACCCGCCGACCTGGCCGGCCTGCGCGAGCTGCAGGCGGAGCTGATGCTCAGCCTCGGACGCGAGCTGGAGGTGGGCTCGCCCGAGCGGCCCATGAAGCGGCTCAGCGACGGCGACCGCAGCATGCTGGACGTGATGGAGCTGCTGTTCGACTTCATCCTGGGCGACGAGAACCTGCCCGAGCCGATGAAGGCGCTGCTGGGCCGGCTGCAGATCCCGATGCTCAAGGTGGGGCTGATGGACCGCCGCTTCTTCAGCGACTCCAGCCATCCGGCGCGGCGCCTGCTGAACAATCTGGCGCGTGCCGCGCTCGCCTGGAACGACGACGGCGACCGCTCCGCCACCAGCCCCTATGGGCGTATCGAGACCGCGGTGACCCGTGTGCTCAGCGATTTCACCGACGACATCGCCCTGTTCGAGGAGGTGAACGCCGAGTTCGAGGAATGGATGCAGCGCGAGCAGCGCAACGCCCAGGTCGCGGAGAAGAAACTCGCCCAGGCGCGCGAGGGCCAGGAACATCTGCACCAGGCGCGCCAGCGGGTGGATGCCGAGATCGCCTCCCTGCTGCAGGGGCGCCCCCTGCCGGAACCGGTGGTGGAGCTGCTGGACAAGGGCTGGCGCGACGTGCTGCTGCTCACCCTGCTGCGTCAGGGTATCGACAGCGAGGCCTGGAGCGACGCCCTGGCGCTGGCGCGGCAACTGGTGTGGAGCGTGCAGCCGAAGCGCGAGCCGGCGGATCGTCAGCGCCTGCTGAAGTCCATCCCCAAGCTGCTCGGCGAGCTGCGCGAGGGGCTGGACAACATCTCCTTCGACCAGCATCGTGCGGCGGCCCTGTTCAAGGAACTCCAGGTCTGCCACATCGCCGCCCTGCGCGGCACCTGGGCCGAGGAGGTGCCGCTGGCCGAGCCGGAGCCCGAACCGGAACCGCAGGCGGAGACCGCCTCCGAGACGGCCGATGCCCTGGTCTCCGAGATCGAGGAGATCGTGCTCGAGAGCGACAGCCGCCCGGTCGCTGCCGAGACCGACCAGTACCTGGAGATGGCGCAGTCCCTGGAGCCGGGCACCTGGCTGGAGTGGCAGGACGCCGAGGGGCGCGAGCTGCGCGGCAAGCTGTCCTGGCGCAGCCAGCTCACCGGCAACTGCGTGTTCGTGGACCGTCGCGGCATGAAGGTGGCCGAGATGACCACCCCCGGCCTCGCGGCTCTGTTCCGCGCCGAGCGGGCGCGCAAGCTGGAGGACGTGGACACCCCGCTGATGGACCGCGCGCTCAACGCGATGCTGGACGTGCTGCGCCGTACCGACCCGGCGGCCCGCCCGCACTGAGCGCCCGCGCCCGATCCGGTACAATCCCGACGCCGGCCACAGGGTCGGCGTTTTTCATTCGGAGAAGGCAATGGCAGAGAAGATCAGCGACAGCGGCCTGAAGTACGAGGACCTGGCCGAAGGCGAAGGCCCGGTGGCGGAGCCGGGCCAGCAGGTGACGGTGCACTACACCGGCTGGCTGGAGGACGGCACCCAGTTCGATTCCAGTCGTGACCGCAACGAGCCCTTCCGTTTTCCTCTCGGCAAGGGGCGGGTGATCCGCGGCTGGGACGAGGGCGTGGCCGGCATGAAGGTGGGCGGCAAGCGCCGTCTGGTGATTCCCCCGCACCTCGGCTACGGGGCCCAGGGTGCCGGCGGCGTGATCCCGCCCAACGCCACCCTGGTGTTCGAAGTGGAACTGCTCGACGTCCAGGCATGAAGCCCCCGGCCGAGGTCATCGAGCGCCAGGTGACCGAGGCGCTGGCCGAGGACATCGGCGGCGGCGACCTTACCGCCGCCCTGATCCCCGCCGACGCCCGTGCCGCGGCACGGGTGATCGCGCGCGAGACGGCGGTGCTGTGCGGGCAGGA
>CAZVIG010000015.1:4464-13549 GCA_964627395.1 uncultured Sedimenticola sp. | reverse complement strand
GATCGACGGCTATGGCCGCCACGAGGTGATCATCGACCACCCCAACCACGGCATCATCATCCACGAGATGAGCGAGGCGCACCTGGCCGCCCTGTTCGGCATCTTCCAGGAGCGGATGGGCGAACTCTACGCCTCCGACCGGCGCCTGAAGTACGTGCTGGTGTTCAAGAACTTCGGCCCCGCGGCGGGCGCCAGCATCCCCCACACCCACAGCCAGATCATCGCCATGCCGGTGGTGCCGGAGAACGTGCAGAACGAGGTCACCCACAGCCGCGAGCATCACCGCAAGTTCGGCCAGTGCATCTTCTGCTCCCTGATCGACGAGGCGCTGACCTTCGAGGCCACCATCTACGAGCGCGACACCGGGCAGGTGCGGCGCAAGATCTCGGTGGGCCAGTACGTGATCGAACGCGGCGAACGCTTCGTGGCCATCAAGCCCTTCGCCAGCCGCTTCGAATGGGAGATCCACATCCTGCCGCTGCGTCACGAGGCCGATTTCCTGCAGGCCACGCCGGAGGACCTGGCCGACTTCGCGCGGGTGCTGCGGCGCACCATGGCGCGCCTGGACAAGGTGGTGGGCGGCGTGCAGTTCAACTTCTTCCTGCACTCACTGCCGCACGGCGAGGACTACGAGAACTGCGACGAGAGCTATCACTGGCACCTGGAGATCTGCCCGCGCACCAGCATCCCCACCGGCTTCGAGCTGGGCTCCGGGCTGTTCGTGAGCACCGTCAGCCCCGAGGAGGCGGCCGAGGCCCTGCGCAACGTCGAGATCGACTGAGCGGGCGCCTTCTCGCCGGGGCATGGGCGCAGTACACTGGCGCCATGTAGAACCGACCATGGAACCCCGACCCATGCCAAGCCGCAACAGCCACCTGGTCATCTCGGCCCTGGGCAAGGACCGCCCCGGGATCGTGGACCGCCTCACCCGCGCCATCCTGGACGCCGAGTGCAACATCCAGGACACCCGCATGGCGGTACTGAGCGGCGACTTCGCCATCCTGATGGCGGTGGAGGCGCCCTGGGACAAGCTGGCACGCCTGGAGGGTCAGCTCCCCGAACTGGAAAAGGAGCTGGGCCTGACCATCATCGCCGACCGCACCGAGCCCAGCGAGCCGGAGCAACCGCTGCTGCCCTACGGGGTGGACGTGGTGGCCCTGGACCAGCCCGGCATCGTGCACAACCTGGCGGCCTTCTTCTCGGCGCGTGGCATCAACATCGAGGACCTGACCACCAGCAGCTATGCCGCGGCGCACACCGGCGCGCCCATGTTCGCGGTGCGCATGACCGTGGGCATTCCCGCCGACGTGCATGTGGCCACCCTGCGCGAGGAGTTCATGGACTTCTGCGACAGCCTCAACCTGGACGCGGTGCTGGAGCCGGTCAAGGGCTGACACCCCTGCCGGCGCCTCGCGCCGCCCCACCAACGCCACCATCACCGGGAGGACAGCATGACCGTGAAAGTGGGCCAACCCGTTCCCGACATCGAACTGCATCTCACCGGCGACAAGCATGCCCGCCTGTCCGACTACCGCGGCCGCCCGCTGGTGCTCTATTTCTATCCCAAGGCCAGCACCCCCGGCTGCACCCAGGAGGGCAAGGACTTCGCCGAACACATCGACAAGTTCCGGCGCCAGTCCTGCCGCATCCTCGGCGCCTCGCGCGACAGCCTCAAGGCGCAGGAGAAGTTCAAGGCCAAGTACGGCTTCCCCTTCGACCTGGTGGCCGACCCGGACGAGGTGCTGTGCAACGCCTTCGGCGTGATCAAGCTGAAGAACATGTACGGCCGCCAGGTGCGCGGCATCGAGCGCAGCACCTTCCTCATCGACGCCGAGGGCGTCCTGCGCCGCGAATGGCGCGGGGTGAAGGTCAAGGGCCATGTCGAGGAGGTGCTGGAGGCGGTGAAGGCGCTCAACAAGGGCACCCTGGACGCCGGCTGAGCCGACAGGGAGCGCAGGGCCGATGGGACTCAAATCGCGCAATTCGCACAAGCTGTTCGTGCTGGATACCAACGTGCTGATGCACGACCCCACGGCGCTGTTCCGTTTCGCCGAGCACGACATCTTCCTGCCCATGGTGGTGCTCGAGGAGCTGGACCGGGCCAAGAAGGGCGCCTCGGAGGTGGCGCGCAACGTGCGCCAGGTGAGCCGTTTCCTGGCCGAGCTGATGGCGCGCAACACCCCGGAGCAGATCAGCGCCGGGCTGCCGCTGGAAGGCGCGCTGCGCGCCGAGAACGCCGATGCGCCGGAGCGCCTGGGCCACCTGTTCTTCCAGACCCATCTGCAGCCGGCCGCCCTGCCCGACTCGCTGCCCGGCAACGTGCCCGACAACAACATCCTGGGCACCGCCCTGGCGCTGCAGGAGATGGCTAGCGACCGCCAGGTGATCCTGGTCTCCAAGGACATCAACCTGCGCATCAAGGCCGCGGTGGTGGGCCTGGTGGCCGAGGACTACCACAACGACCAGGCCCTGGACGATCTGGACCTGCTCTACAGCGGCCAGCTCGAGCTGCCCGCCGACTTCTGGGAGCGCCACTCGCGCGACATGGAGTCCTGGCAGGAGGAGGGCCGCACCTTCTACCGCGTCTCCGGGCCCGATACCCGCGACTGGTACATCAACCAACTCGTCTATCAGGAGGGCGACCAGCCCTTCGAGGCGGTGGTGCGGCGCAAGGACGGCGACGACGCCATCATCGAATGGATCCAGGACTACCGTTCCGCGCGCCACTCGGTGTGGGGCATCAATGCCCTGAACCGGGAGCAGAACTTCGCACTCAATCTGCTGATGGACCCGGAGATCGACTTCGTCACCCTGCTGGGCACCGCCGGCACCGGCAAGACCCTGCTGGCGCTGGCCGCCGGGCTGTCCCAGGTGATGGACAGCAACCGCTACCGGGAGATCGTCATGACCCGGGTCACGGTGCCGGTGGGCGAGGACATCGGCTTCCTGCCCGGCACCGAGGAGGAGAAGATGACCCCCTGGATGGGGGCGCTCACCGACAACCTGGAGGTGCTCACCCAGTCCAGCGGCGGCGACTGGGGGCGCGCCGCCACCGACGAGCTGCTGCGCTCCAAGATCCGCATCCAGTCGCTCAACTTCATGCGCGGTCGCACCTTCCTGGACAAGTACATCATCCTGGACGAGGCGCAGAACCTCACCCCCAAGCAGATGAAGACCCTCATCACCCGTGCCGGACCGGGCACCAAGGTGGTCTGCCTGGGCAACCTGGCGCAGATCGACACCCCTTATCTCACCGAGACCACCTCCGGGCTCACCTATGTGGTGGACCGCTTCAAGGACTGGCCGCACAGCGGCCACATCACCCTGATGCGCGGAGAACGCTCGCGGCTGTCCGACTACGCCTCCGAGATCCTATGACCCCGGGGCGCTATCCCTCGCCGATCTCCGCCTGCAGGGCGCGACAGGTGGCCTCGAAACATTCCGGCAATTCCTGCCAGGCACGCAGGGCGTCTTCCAACCGCCCCTCCCGCGCGGCGATCTCCACCGTCTTGGCCAGGCCGGAGAGGTGCATCGCACCCATGTTGGCGCTGCTGGACTTGAGCGAATGCGCCGGCACGATCATCGCCTGCAACTCGCGCGCCTCGGCCGCCTCGCGCAACTGCGCCACCAGGGTGGGGGCATTGTCCAGATAGGTGCGCACCAGGTCGGCGAAGCCGTCTTCCATCACCTCGCGCAGCTCCTCGAGCACGTCGCGGTCGAGCATGCGCCGCTCCGCGCCCGAGGGCCTTTCCGCCTGGCGCGGAGGCGTCTTCGCCTGAACCTCGGCGGTGACGCCCCAGCGCGAGAGCATCGCCGCCAGGGTCTCGATGCCCACCGGCTTGGCCAGGTAATCGTCCATCCCCGCCTCCAGGCATTTCTCGCGGTCGCCCTGCATGGCGTTGGCGGTCATGGCGATGATCGGGATGTGCCCGCCCTGTTCGGCCTCGCGCCGGCGCCAGGCGCGCGTCGCCTGGTAGCCGTCCATCACCGGCATCTGGCAGTCCATGAGCACCAGATCGAAGCGCCCCGAGGCCAGCGCCTCCAGACCCAGGCGACCGTTCTCCGCCACCTCGCAGGCGACGCCCAGGCGCTCCAGCACACGGCGCATCACGCCGGAGTTGACCGGATTGTCCTCCACCAGCAGTACCCGCATGCCGTTGGCCGGGGGCGGGGTCGATGCCGGCTCGCTCGGCGCCTCGGCCAGCGCCCGCTCCTCGTCCAGGTTGAGATCGCGGAACCCCAGCAAGTCCTCCTGCTCCGCCTCGTAGCTGGCCCCGGAAGCCACGTCGAACAGCCGGTGCAACAACCGCTTCAGCGGCTGCGGCCGCAACGCCCCGGACAGCAACTGCACCCCGAACTCCCGCTGCAGACGCCGGCCGCCGTCCTCGGAACGGCTGGCGACGATGACCTGCAGCTCCTGCAGGCGCGGTTCGGAGCGGATGCTGCGCAGCAGCGGCGCCACCTGGTGCTCGTTGCCCCAGGCATCGATCAGCACCGCCTCGAAGGCCCAGCTTCGCCCCAGGGAGGCGGCATCCAGCAGGCGTTGCAACACCTCGCCCTGGTGGGCCTGCTCGTGCTGCACACCCCAAGCCGCGAGCTCGCGCGCGATCTCCGCCTCGGTGGCGGCGTCCGGAATCACGGTGAGCAGACGCAGCCCCTCCAGGTTGTGACGCTGGTTGGGCACGTCGTGCACCGAGCGCCGCAGCGGCAGCACGAACCAGAAGGTGGAACCCTCCCCCGGGCGCGAGCGTACCCCGATGCTGCCACCCATCAGCTCCACCAGGCGGCGGCAGATGGCGAGCCCCAGACCGGTGCCGCCGTGCTTGCGGGTGGTGGAGGCATCGGCCTGGGTGAAGGAGTCGAACAGGCGGCTCACCGCCTCGCGGGACAGGCCGATGCCGGTGTCGGTGACGCTGAAGCGCAGCTCCACCTCGCGCACCGCGGCACGCTGGCACTCCACGGTGACGGTCACCCCGCCGCGCTCGGTGAACTTGATGGCGTTGCTCACCAGGTTGGTGAGGATCTGGCGCAGGCGAATGGGGTCGCTGCGTACCACCGGCGGCACCTGTTCTGCGATCTGCAGCTCCAGGCGCAGCCCCTTGCGCTCGGCGCTGCCCGCCATCAGGTCCAGCACCCCCTGGATCAGCTCGTGCAGATTGACCTCGATGCTCTCGAGCTGCAGCTTGCCCGACTCGGCCCGCGCATAATCGAGGATGTCGTCGATGATGCGCAGCAGATGGCGCGAGGAATTGAGGGCGGTGCGGACATAGCGGCGCTGCTCGTCGTCCAGGCGGGTGCTCTGCAGCAGATCCAGGATCGGCAGGATGCCATTGAGCGGGGTGCGGATCTCGTGGCTGATGGTGGCCAGGAACTCGGTCTTGGCGCGGTTCGCGCTCTCCGCCAGCTCACGCACCTCGGCGAGCTGGGCTTCGCAGCGCTGACGCTGTTCGCGCTCGTGGTCGAGCTGCGCACGGCTGTCTGCCAGCGCTTCCTGCAGGGCCATCTGGCGCCCGAGCTGACCCAGCGCCTCGCGCTGCCCCATGCGCGCGCGATGGCGCAGCCAGGCCACCAGGCCGCCGGCGAGGACGGCCCCGCCGAGCGGGGGATAGAGCCAGGGCTGCCAGGCGGGCGGTCCCACGGCCGCCAGCAGCATCATCTCCCCCAGCAGGGCCAGATAGCCGGGCATCCAGTAGGCGGCCGGCACCAGACACAGCAGCAGGGCCGCCAGCGCCGCCCCGCCCGCCCAGGCCGGAGTGGTGGCGGGCGACTGCAGCAGGAACAGGCCCCAAGTGGCCACCTGCAGGCCGAGCAGCACCAGCAGCGCCAGGCGCCAGGCGAACAGCCGGTAGCGGGACACCACCACCCGCCGCGAGACCCACCACAGCGCGAGCTGCAGCAGACCGGAGCCGGCCGCCATCATCGCCAGTTGCAGATCCAGCACCCCGGCCAGTTGGAGCAGCACCGCCAGCAGGGCCTGGGCGCCGCCGGCCAGGGCTCCCGCCTCGAAGGCACGCCGCAACTCGGCCCGCAGCAGCACCGCGGGCATGGGAGGCGGAGGGAGACGCTGGGCTTTCGACACTTCGTTCATCCAGGAACCCGTTTCCGAAAAAGGAGGAGAAGATCACGCTTTGGGGCAATCTACACCTTGCCCGCGAACAAGGGGTAATATGGAGGGCCATCCAAGGAAGACCGGAACATCCCTGAATGCCGAATACCCGTCCCGATGCCGGGGAGGCGTCCACAACGCCGGCCGAGCCGGTGCCGCCGCCGCTACTGGAACAGGTCGCGGAGATCCGCGAGCTGTGGGCCCGCCAGCGCGAACACTGGACCACCCAGGTCACCGAACAGGTCCATGAACGCCTCCATGCCCTGACCCAGGCCGCGGAGGGGGAAAACCTTGCGGAACTGGCCGAGGCGGCCTTTTCGGCGGAAGTCTACCTGAGTTCCTTCGTCGGCATCGACACCCCCATGACCCTGGAGCAGCGCGAGGCCTTCGACGCCCTGCTCGCCGCCCTTCCCGGGCCCTCGCCGGAGATGGCCGAGGCCGGTGCCGTGGTCATGCCGGACGGGCGCGAACTGTACGTGATCGGGCGCCAGACGGGGCCGTTGGCCGAGGTGGCGGCACTGCTGGAGAAGGCCGGCTTCGTGGTGCACCGGCTGGACGACCCGGAATCCGCGGAGCGCGCCCTGCGCCAGGGTCTGCCGGCGGCCATCATCGCGGACGTGGAGAGCATCCCCGCGCTGGAAGGGCTGATCGAGACGCTGGCGCGTATCCACAAGGAGACGGGACGCCATGTACCGCTCGCCTATGTGGCCTTGGAGGGGGATCTCGAGACCCGCGTCAAGGCGGTGCGAGCGGGAGGCGACGCCTTTTTCTCGCCTCCTTTCGACGGGCGCCAGCTCGCCGAGCGCCTGCAGTCGTTGGTGGCCCTGCACAACCCCGACAACCGTTATCGGGTGCTGGTGGTGGAAGACGACGCCTCGCAGGCGGAGTTCGCCACCTCCATCCTCACCAAGGCGGGCATGGAGGCGCAGTCGGTGACCGATCCCATGGCAGTGCTGGATGCGCTGCACAGCTTCCGTCCGCACCTGATCCTGATGGACATCTATATGCCGGAGGTCAACGGCATCGAGCTGACCACGGTGATCCGCGAGTACGACGAGTTCGTGGACATCCCCATCGTGTTCCTCTCCGGGGAACAGGACGCCGACAAACAGGTGGACGCCCTCAGCGTGGGCGGGGACGACTTCATCACCAAGCCGATCCGTCCCCGGCAACTGATCGCGGTGGTGCGCAACCGGCTGCGCCGCAGTCGCGTGCAGCCCGGCCGCGGTCCGGGCCAGGAAAAGGGGCTGCATCTGCTGGACAAGCGCCAGTTCTTCGATCGCATCGCCGCCCATCTGGCCGCCGACCCGATGCGCACCCAGGCCACCGGGGCGCTGCTGCTGGCGCCGGACGGCATGCAGACGCTGCGCCGCCGGCTCGGCGACCAGGAAAGCCGCAGGCTGCTGGAGCGCATCGCAGCCACCCTGGCCCCGGAGCTGAGCGGCGACGACTCCCTGGCCCTGCTGGACGACTGCTGCATCGCCATCCTGGTACGGCGCGCCACGGCGAACCTGGTACACGATCTGGAGTCGCGCCTCCACGAGCGGGTTGCGGAGACCCCCTTCCCGGTGGGCGAGGAGGAGCGTCGCCTCACCGCCGCCATCGGGGTGGCCCTGGCCAACGACACCCGCAGCGACCCGGCCAGCCTGGTCAACCGCGCGCGCCTGGCGCTGGAGTATGCGCTCAACGAGGGCCCCGGCAAGACCATCACCCACGACGAACAGTTCGAGGCCCTGCTCGCCTCCGGCGTGGACCCCACGGTGAAGGAGGACGACATCACACGCAACATCCGGCAGTGCCTGCGCGAGAACGGCTTCACCCTCCTCTACCAGCCGATGCTGGATCTGGTGGAGCGTGGCGCCGAGACCTGGGACCTGAAGCTGCGCATGCCCACTCCAAAGGGCGAACTGTTGGCCTACCGCGAATTCCGCAAGGAGGCCGAGCGCGCGGGCCTGGCGGGCGACATCGACCGCTGGCTGGTGTCGCGCGCCCTGGACATCCTGCAACAGCGCAAGGAAAACGGCAGCCGCGCCACCCGCCTGTTCGCCGCCCAGTCGGTCGCCACCCTGCTCTCGCCCGACTATGCCGACTGGCTGTCGGGCGAGCTGCGCGAGCGGCGCATGGTGGGCACCGGCCTGGTGCTGGAATTCCGGCTCTCCGCCCTGTCCCACGATCTGAAGGCGGCCAAGGCGGCGATCGCCAGACTGCGCGAGATGGACGTCCAGGTCTGTCTCTCCCACTTCGCCGAGAAGCAGGCCGCCTTCAAGGTGCTGCGCTATGTGCGCGGCCGCTACATCCGCATCGCGCCGCGCCTGCTCAAGGCCGACCGCGAGACCATCGCCATGGTGATCGCCAATGCCCATAAATCGGGCGCCAAGGTGATCGTCTCCCATATCGACGACCCGCGCGCCATCGATCTGCACTGGTCCTCGGGGGCGGACATCCTGGAAGGCGACTTCATCCAGCAGCCGCTGGACAGCATGGACTACGACTTCAGCCAGGTGGTCATCTAGCCCGTGCCCGCCGCGCCGCCCTCCCTGCAGCGTCTGAAGGAACGCTATCCGGCGCTAGACGATCCCGCCCTGCTCGCGGCCATCGAGCGGGTCGGCATCGCCGCCCGCCTGCCGCGCGGCGCGCCGATTTGCGAGCTGGGCCAGGAATGCGGTCACCTGGCCCTGGTGCTGGAGGGCCGGGCCCGGGTGTACGAGCTGGCGGAGTCGGGACGGGAGATCACCCTGTATCGGGTCGAGGCCGGGGAGTGCTGCATCCTCACCGCCTCCTGCATCATGGGCGGCGAGCGCTTCCCCGCCTTCGCCCGCTGCGAACAGGACCTGGAGGCGGTCCTGATCCCCGCCGCCCAGGTGGAAGACTTCATGCTCCGCCACGCCGCCTGGCGGCGCTTCGTCTGGCGTCTGTTGGCCTCGCGCCTGGCCGGGGTACTGACGTTGCTGGAGGAGGTCACCTTCCGGCGCCTGGACC
>CAZVIG010000015.1:0-4454 GCA_964627395.1 uncultured Sedimenticola sp. | reverse complement strand
GCTGCACCTCACCCATCAGGCCATCGCCGACGACCTGGGCACCTCGCGCGAGGTGGTGAGCCGGGTGCTCAAGGACCTGGAGCAGCGGGGCCTGTTGCGACTGGCGCGCGGGCGCATCGGCATCGACGACCCGCAGGGGTTGGAACTGGCCCTGGCCCAATGTGACTAAGTCACTGACAGGAGAATACCTCCGGACTAGAGTTGGAAATACGGAAAAACGACAGATCGAGAGGTAATCACCATGAAACAGAACGTCGGCGGTATCGACCGCATCCTGCGCATCGTCATCGGCATCGCCCTGATCGCCTGGGGCTATACGGCACAGAATTGGTGGGGCGCCATCGGCATCATCCCGCTGTTCACCGGCCTGGTCGGCTGGTGCCCGCTCTACCTGCCCTTCAATCTCAGCACCAAGAAGGAAGGCTGACCCGAGGGCGCCCGCCCCTCGCACGAGGCGATCCAAGGCCCCCGCATGGGGGCCTTTTCATGCGCGGCGCAGGGTGGGCGACGGCGGTGGGCGGTGGTCGGGCCAGGCACGCAGGATGGCGTTCACCAGGGTCGCCAGCGGGATGGCGAAGAAGACCCCCCAGAAGCCCCACAGGCCGCCGAACACCAGAATGGCCACGATGATCGCCACCGGGTGCAGGTTCACCACCTCGCCGAACAACAGCGGCACCAGCAGGTTGCCGTCCAGGGCCTGGATCACCAGGTAGGCGACGGTGACGCCGATGAAATCGGAACCCCAGCCCCACTGGAACCAGGCCACCGCCATCACCGGGATGGTAACCACGGTGGCCCCCACATAGGGCACCACCACCGACAGCCCCACCAGCACCGACAGCAGCATGGCGTACTGCAGGCCGAAAAAGGTGAAGGTAGCGAAGCTGGCGGCCCAGACGATCACGATCTCCCAGAACTTGCCGCGCACATAGTTGGCGATCTGGCGGTCCACCTCGCGCCAGACCCGCGCCGCCAGGCCCCGCTCGCCGGGCAGGAAGCGACTGAACCAGCCGATGATGAGATCCTTGTCCTTGAGGAAGAAGAACACCAGCATGGGCATCAACACCAGATACACGATCAGCGTCAGGATGCCCACCACCGAGGCCAGCGAAAGCGACAGCACTTGCTGTCCGAAGGCGGCGATCTCGCCGCGGATGGTGTCCAGGATCTGCTGCGCCTGCTCCGGGGAGATGATCTCGGGATAACGCTCCGGTAGCGCCATCAGCGCCTTCTGTCCCTCGCTGATCCAGTTGGGGAGCTGCTGCACGAGCTGGGTGATCTGGCGCGACACTACCGGCAACAGGCCGAACAGGACGGCGGTGAGGAACACCATGAAGGCGATGAACACCAGCACCACCGCCACCAGACGCGGCATGCCGCGGTCCTCGAGCTGCACCACCAGCCCTTCCAGCAGGTAGGCGATGACCGCGCTCGCCAGCACCGGCAGCAGCATGTCGCCCATGAACAGGATGACCGCGAGCCCGCCCAGCAGCACCGCGGTGAGGAACACGATCTGCGGATCGGAGAAGGTGCGGCGAAACCATTCGGTGATCAGCTGCATTCCGTGCCTCCTGCACCGGTATCACGCGCTGCCGCGTGCCGCTCCCAGGCCTCGGCGAACAGCGCCTCCAGATCGTCGATCACCTCGGGAGCGGACCGACCCTGCAGCACATGGGCGCTCATCAGGGCTGCGGCGCGGTGCAGCAGCTCGCCCTTCTCCAGCATGGGATAGTTGCGCGACAGGCGGCGCATCGCCTCGATCACCGTCTCCTGTGCCGGGCGCGCCAGCCCCAGGGGCTCCGACGGCACCTCCGGTTCGGACGCCTCGGGCGACGCCTCCCGGCTCGCCAGGTAGCGGGCATAGTCCAGCAGGCTGGCGCGGCCGCGCGCGTCGAGGCGGCGATACAGGGCCATCAGCTCACGCTGATCGGGGGATGCGGCGCTCTGCTTGGGGGGAAGCATGGCGGATGCCGCTCAACCGGCGTCCTCCTGGTGTTCGTGGCAGTAGTTGCGGGCGAACTCCAGCAGCTCCTCCATCACCCGCACGCGGAATTTCTGCTTCTGGTGCACGAAGGAGAAGGGACGCTCCAGCGGCGGATCCAGGGGGATGGCCACCAGGGTGCCGAGGCGCAGCTCCTTCTGGATGGTGGCGTTGGACACCACCGAGACCCCCATGCCCGCCTCCACGGCACCCTTCACCGCCTCCGGGCTGCCCAGCTCCATGGCGATCTGCATGCTCTGCTTGCACTCGTCGGTCTTGCAGATGTAGTTGGTGATCACCTCGCGGGTGCCCGACCCCTCCTCGCGGCAGATGAAGGGGTACTCCAGCAGCTCCTGCATGGTCACCTTGCTGCGCCCCGCCAGTTCGTGGCGCGGCGGCACGATGGCCACGAGCTGGTCGTCCCGGCACTTGTCCACCACCAAGTTCTTGTTGCCCACCGGGGCCTCCACCACGCCGAGGTCGATGGTGTTGTTCTCCACCATGGAGACGATGCCCTCGGTATTGGACACCTTGAGGTGGATGGTCACATCGGGATACTGGTTGCGGAAATCGCCCAGCAGGGCGGGCAGCATGTATTCCGCGATGGTGGTGCTGGCGCCGATGGTGAGGGAGCCGCTGATCTCGCCGGTCATCTCGCGTACTGCGTTCTCCATCTCGGCGTACAGCTCGAAGATGCGGTCGGCGAAGCCGTACACCACCTCGCCCGCCTCGGTGAGGCTGATACGGTTGTGGGTACGGTCGAACAGGCGGGTGTTGAAGTATTCCTCGAGCTGGCGCACCTGGAAGGTGACCGCCGGCTGGGTCATGTGCAGACTCTCGGCGGCCTTGGTGAAGCTCAACAGGCGCGCGACGGTGTGGAATACCTGCAGTCGACGATCGGCCATGCTGCCAATCCCCCTCGTTTTTGTATTTGGGTCGATAAGTCAGCTTTATATTATAACCCCATGAAGTAATGGCGTCGCCCCCAGACGACCCCCGCCTGGACTGTCATTTCCCCGCCATCTGGATTAGCCTTTCGGAATCGGGAAAACCGGCAACCCGGACTTCCCCGCAGCCAGCCGTTCGACCACAAGAAACAACGATCGAGAGAGGAGCCATTCATGAAGCTTGCATGCCGCCACGCCGCCCTGCCATTGGGCGCCACCATCGCACTGCTGCTGGGCGCCGCCGGCGTCCAGGCGGCTGGTTTCAACATTCCAGAGATCTCAACCGCCGGGTTGAGCATGGCCAACAGCGTGGTCGCCAACCCCAAGATGCTGGGCGCGGTGCCCTACAACCCCTCGCTGGCGGCCTTCCATTCCGGCACCACCGTCGCCGGCGGGCTGTTGCTCGTGCATCCCGAATCCGAGGTCACCACGGCAGCGCCCAACGCTCCCGTTAATGCCAACTTCCAGGGCAGGGACAACGTCTTCATACCGAACCTGTCGCTCACCCACCAGCTCGACAACCGGTTCACCCTGGCCTTCTCCACCAACGTGCCATTCGGACTGAGCACCAACTACCCGCTCAACACCTTCAGTATACTGGGTGCTGCAAACTCTCCTACCAAGAGCCAGGTAGAGGTGGTGGACATCGCCCCTAGTCTGGTATTCAAGGTATCGCAAGATACCGCAATCGCTATCGGGGTGGACTATTACTGGGCGCGCAAGGTTGCCTTCGACACCGGCTCCCTCGCCAACAAGGGCGACGGCGACGGCTGGGGCTGGAACATCAGCGCCAGCCATGTGGCCGGTCCCTGGAGCTTCGGCGCCAGTTTCCATTCCCATGCCGAGGCGGACATCAGCGGCACCACCACCGTCACGGGTCTGGGCAGCTTCGCCGGCACTACCACCACGCTGGACATCCCCTGGCGCGCCCAGATCGGTGTTCGGTACCAGGTGAACAGCACGCTGGCACTGGAGGCGGACATCACCCGCACCGGCTGGAGCAGTTTCGATGTTCTGACCATCAATCACAATGCGCCGAGTCCACCGGTTCCCAACCCCATCACCAGCGAAAACCATTGGAAGGATAACAACGCCTACCGCCTGGGCGGCACCTACCAGCTCAGCACCGACACCGAGCTGCGATTCGGCTACAGCTTCGACAAAGGGGCCACGCCGGATGCCTACTTCAGCGCCCGCACCGCGGACGCCGACCGGCATCTGCTGAGCATAGGGGTGGAACACCAGCTGGGCAATGGCCTGGCGATCGAGGCGGGCTACATGCTGGTGAAACTCAAGGACAAGTCGTTCCGCAGCAGCACCGTTCCCACCACCGACCCCAACGGTACGCTCGCCTACAACGGCGACTACAAGTCCACCATCCACCTGCTCGGCATCGGCCTGAGCAAACGCTTCTGAGGCCGCGGCGGGGCCATACGGCCCCGCCCGCCCTCCGCTCATGCCACCCCGCCGTAGGCGATCCCCGCCAGCTCGGCGATCTCCTTCTTCCAAGTGGTCAGGTCATCGAC
>CAZVIG010000014.1:0-14144 GCA_964627395.1 uncultured Sedimenticola sp. | reverse complement strand
CCCGGTGGCGATGCCCGCGGTACTCACGGTGACCATGGCGATCATCTCGCCCTGCTTGACCACGGTGTTGGCATAGGCCTCCTCGCCCGGTTCGCGGTTCACCGGCAGCGACTCGCCGGTGAGCGCCGACTGGTCGATCTGCAGGAAGTCGCCGCCACCGACGAGCTGCACGTCGGCGGGAACGATGTTGCCGATCTTGAGTTTGATGATGTCGCCGGGCACCAGCTCGGCGGCGTCGATCTCCCGCCAGCGGCCGTCGCGCAGCGCCAGGGCCTTGAGGGCCAGCTTCTTCTTCAGCACCTCGATGGCGTTGAGCGCCTTGGATTCCTGGTAGAAGTCCACGAAGGCGTTCACCAGGAGCATGATCATGATGATCACGAAATCCTCCCAGCGCTTCACCGAGGCCGAGAGGATGGCCGCGGTCTCGATCATCCAGGGGATGGGTCCCCAGAAACGGGCCAGCAGGCGCTGCCACCAGGTCTTCTCCTTCGCCTCGATCCGGTTGAGGCCGTACTTCTGCTGGCGCGCCCTGACCTCCCCGGCGCTCAGGCCGCGTTCCGGATCGGTTTCCAGGTCGTGCGGGTCGATGCCTTCCGGGATCTTCATGGTCGGTGCTCCTCAGTGTCGGTGGCCGCAGGTCGAGGGCCGCGCCACAGGTAGTGCAGTCCCAGCAGCATCAGCAGTAGGGCGAACAGATGGCGCAGGGTCGCCTCCGGCAGGCGCAGCGCGAGCTGGCCGCCGGCCCAGGCGCCCAGGGTCGCCCCCACGGCCAGGGCGGGCAGGCAGCGCCAGCAGACATGGCCGTGGCGCAGGTTCTCGCCCAGCCCGGTGAGGATGGCGGGGATGCGCGAGGCGAGGGAGCAGCCCTGCGCCAGTTGCTGCGGCATGCCCAGTCCCAGTACCAGCAGCGGCGCCAGTACCGGCCCGCCGCTGACCCCGACGCTGCCGGTCACCAGTCCCTCGATCACCCCCACCAGCAGCAGGTAGGGAGGGGCCAGGTCCGCGCTCACCCAGGGCCTGAGCCCGGCCGCATCGCGGGCCAGCAGGGCCAGGGCGCCGCCGATCAGCACCAGGCCGAACAGCCGCAGCAACTGGCCGTTGCGCAGATGCTCGGTGCGCGCCGCCACCCAGGGGGTGAGCAGGGCGGAGGGCAGGGCGATCCAGGCCACCGCATGCCAGTCGATCTGCCCCCCGTGCAGATACACCAGGCTGGCGACCAGGGCGGAGATCAGCGCCAGCGCCAGGGCGGTGCCGCGCGCCCGAAAGGCGTCCAGCCCCAGCAGGGCGACCATCAGGGGAATCGCCAGGGTGCCACCGCCCAGGCTCGCCAGGCCGCCACCCAGGCCGGCGGTGAGCCCGATGAGCAGCGCCCGCGGCCAGGCGGCTTCGGTCTGCATGGGGTTCAGGCATCCTCATGGGACGTTTCGGGTGTGATGGTCAGCACCTCCTCGGCGCCGCGCCAGGCGAGGCGCGAACGCAGCCGCTCGGGGTCGTCGGTGTCCTCGGCATGCAGCAACAGTACCGTCTTGCCATCCATCACCGCCTGGTGCAGGTGCTCCAGGGTCTCGCGCGGGATGCCCAGGCGATGGAAGGCCAGCGCCAGGCGGGTGGCCAGAGCGGAGCCGGCCATCAGCCCCGCGCCCACCAGGGCGCCGGTGATGGCGTTGATCACCGGCCCGGCCAGCAGCAGGGCGCCCACGCCGGGCACCACGAACAGTCCGCTGGCGCCGGCCACCAGGCCGGCCAGCGAGCCCCAGAGCGCGCCCTGTTCGCTCCACACCTTGATCCGTTCCTCCTCGTCGGCATAGGCGATGCCGAGGAAGTCGTCGCCCTCGCCGTCGGCGCGGCGCAGCACCGAGATGCGGTCCATGGGGTAGTCCTGCTCCACCAACTGTTCCACCACCGCCTGGGCGCTGCGGTCGTCGGGAAAGATGGCGGCGATCAGCGTCTTGTGGTTCTCGTCGCTCATCGGGATTCCTCCGTCAGCGGCACCGTCAGCACCTCGCAGCGGGCGTGGTTGATCACTCCGGTGGCGGTGGAGCCCAGCAGCCGGCCGAGGGGGCCGTGGCTGTGCTTGCCGAGCACGATCAGGTCGGCGTTCAGGGCCTCCGCCTGGGAGAGGATCACGCCGCGCGGCACCCCCGGCAGCACATCGCCTTGCACCTGTTCGTCCTTCAGCTCGCGCAGCAGGTCGTTCATGTGGCGTTCGGCGGCGGTGGTGAGTTCGTCCTGGATCTCCATCGGGATCACCGGGTCGTAGGCCTCGTCCACGTACACCGGATAGTCCACCGCATGCACCAGGTGCAGGTGCGCGCCCTCGTAACGGCGTCGGATGTCCAGCGCCCGCTGCACGATGCGCCGTCCCTCGGGGGTGAACTCCACCCCCACCAGGATGTGACGGTAGGGCGGTGCCGGCTCCCGCGCGGCCTCGGCGCGGCGCTGCGGCTCGCGCAGCCAGTCCCAGGCCTCGCCCAGCTCGTCCTCCTCGAAGAACTTCACCTCGGCGCCGGTGAAGGGGGCGGCCATCGCGGTCATCCAGCGCGCCAGCCGGCTCTTGCCGACGATGGCGATGCGTTCGAAGGCGTCGGGGTGGGACTCCAGAAAGCGGAAGTCGTCCAGCGCCGCCTCCAGATCCCAGCCCTTGAAGTCGTGCAGCTCGAACAGCACCGAGAGCTTGCGATCCTCGCGGATCAGCTTTTCCAGCTTGGGGAGGAACTCCTGGTAGTCCTGGTGGGTGAGCTTGCCGGAGACGCGAAAGGCGACGATGTGGTCTTCCTGTACGGGGATCTGGACGATCATGAGAGGCTCCTGTCGTGGGTTCAGATGTCGAAGGTCTCGCCGGGTCCGGGCATGCGCACCTCGGTGTCGCGCAGGCGCCGGGCCAGGGCGTGCATGGCCTCGGGCTCGCCGTGCACCAGGAAGGTCAGGCGCGGGGCGCCGGTCTGCCGGTGCCAGCGCTGCAGCTCCTCGGTGTCGGCATGGGCGGAGAAGCCGCCGATGGTGTGGATGGCCGCACGCACCGGGATCTCCTCCCCGAATATGTGGACGATTTTCGCCCCGTCAATGATCTGCCGCGCCAGGGTGCCGCGCGCGGCATAGCCGACGAAGATCACGCTGGAGTCGCGGCGCCACAGGTTGTGCTTGAGATGGTGGCGTATCCGGCCGCCGGTGCACATTCCCGAGCCGGCGATGATCACCGCGCCGCCGGAGATGCGGTTGATGGCCATCGACTCGCTGGCCTCTCGGGTCATGTGCAGGCCGGGCAGGGAGAAGGGGTCGTGACCGTTGGCGAACAGCTCGGCGGTCTCCCGGTCGTAGCATTCGGGGTGGTGGCGGAAGATCTCGGTGGCGGAGATCGCCATCGGCGAGTCGAGAAACACCTGCATCGCCGCCGGGAGCACGCCGTCGCGGATGCCTTCGCGCAGGAAATAGAGGATCTCCTGGGCGCGTTCCAGGGCGAAGGTGGGGATGATGACGTTGCCGCCGCGGCGGAAGGTGTCGAGAATGGCGTCGTACAGCTCCTCCACCGAGGGGCCGAGGGGCTTGTGCCGGCGGTCGCCGTAGGTGGACTCCATCACCACGATCTCCGCTTCCGGCGGATGTGCGGGGGCGCGCAGGATGGGGCGCCCGCCCTGGCCCAGGTCGCCGGAGAACAGGATGCGCCGGGGACGACCCTTGCGCCGTTTCACCTCCAGCAGCACGCAGGCCGACCCCAGGATGTGTCCGGCATCGTAGAAGGTGGCGGTGATCTCGCGGCCCAGGTGCAGGGGATGCCGGTAGGCGGCGGTGCGCCCGAAGCAGTCCAGGCTGTTGAGGGCGTCCAGGGTGTCGTACAGCGGCTCGATCACCCGGCCGTCGCGGGCGTGGCGTCGGGCTTTGCGCATCTGCCAGCGGGCGTCCTCCTCTTGCAGATGGGCGGCGTCCAGCATCACCAGCCGCGCCAGCTCGCGGCTCGCGGCGGTGGTGACGATCTCGCCGCGGAAGCCGCGCTTGTAGAGCAGGGGGATGCGGCCGCAGTGGTCCAGATGGGCATGGGTGAGCAGGAGATAGTCTATCTGCGCAGGATCGAAGCCGAAGTCGGCGGCGTTCTCCTCCTCGATCTCGCGGCTGCCCTGGTAGAGGCCGCAGTCCACCAGGATGCGGGTGCCGCCCACCTCCAGCAGATGGCAGGAGCCGGTCACCTGGCGCGCCGCGCCGTGAAAGGAAAGTTTCATCTGGCGTTCTCGTTTTCCCTGGGGACGACCGCCAGTATAAGGCGCCGGGTCGGCTCAGGCGGGGTCGGAGGCGGGCTGCGGGGGCGGCACGCTTTCCGTCGTTTCCGTGTAGGAGCGCCCATTGAGCGGGGGCAGCTCGCGGATGTGGACGTCGCGCTGCGGGAAGGGGATCTCGATGTCCGCCTCGGCGAGGGCGTCCCAGATGGCGAACATCACCTTGGACTTGATCTCCAGGCGGCTGAACTGGGAGACATCGATGTAGTACTGCACCCGGAAGTTCACCGAGGAGTCGGCGAAGTCGTAGAGGAGGATCCGCGGCGCCGGCTGCAGCAGCACCTCCGGCTGCATGGTGACCGCCTCCTCGATCACTTTCTGCGCCTGGCGGGGGTCCCCGTCGTAGCTGACGCCCACATAAAGCACGGTGCGCACCACGGGATCGGAGCGAGTCCAGTTGGTGAAGGCGTTGCTCACCAGCTCGGCGTTGGGGATGATCACCTCCTGGTTGTCCCAGGTGCGCACCGTCGCGGAGCGGATGCCGATATAGGTGATCTCGCCCTCGTAGCTGCCCACCGTGACCCAGTCGCCGACCCGGATGGGCCGTTCCGCGAGCAGGATCAGGCCGCTGATGAAGTTGTTGGCGATGTTCTGCAGGCCGAAGCCGATCCCCACGCCCAGGGCGCCGGCGAACACCGCCAGGCTGGTGAGGTCGATGCCCAGCAGGTTGACCGCCAGCAGCAGCCCCAGCAGCACCGTGACGTACTGGGTGAACACCGCCAGGCTGTTGCGCACCCCGCGGTCCACCACCCCGGCGTACAGCCAGTCGAAACTCAGGCGGCGCATCCAGCCGCCGGCGGGGAAGGCCCCCACCGCCACCGCCAGGGCGAGCAGCAGGTGCGCCGGATCGATGGTGGTGCCGCCCACCGTGAACAGGGGGTAGCGCAGCGCGGTACGCGCCAGCTCCAGCAGGGTGGATTGTTCGCCCAGGCCGTAGATACGGAACAGGGCGTACAGGGCGAGCAGGCTGAGCAACAGCCGCACCACCCGATGCAGGGGGCGCACCAGCCCCTCGTACCAGAGCTTTCCGCGGTCCCTGCGGGCCGAGATGTGGGTGCCCAGGCGGTCCACCAGGTCGCCCAGCAGGCCGCGCAGCACCAGCCAGGCGATGGCCACCAGCAGGGTGGCGATGAGATACCAGGCCACCAGGCTGGCCATGTTGATGTAGCCCGCAAGCCCGGGCAGGGCGATGCCCAGCATCGCCAGCGGCACCAGCAGCGAGATCATGCGCACCACCCACAGCCAGTAGGCGGTGGTGCCGTGCTCCTGCAGGCGTGCGATCACCAGGCTGCGCAGGCGGAAGCCGAGGTACGCGGCGGGCAGCAGGCTGAGCATGAACAGGCGGTCGGCGAGCACCGCCAGGGGGTGGCTGATCACCTGCAGCCGCCCCAGGCCCACCATCAGCCCCAGGAGGCCGCTCACCCAGACGTTGATCCCCACCTGGCGATAGAGTCGCCGCTCGCTGTCGCCGGCGGGCACCAGGGGCGAGACCAGGAACCAGTAGCTGAGGTCGCGTAGCAGCCGCACCGCCACCCAGATGCCGAGCACCAGCAGGGTCAGTCGCTGCAGCAGGGTGTCGGCCCCCAGCAGCCACAGCGAGCCGCCGAGGCCGATCAGCAGGGCCCCGGGGATGCTGATGCCGCGCAGCACGTGCAGGGCGATGGCGCTGATGCGCGCGGAGAAGGTCTGCGCCGCCAAGGCGCGCCGGCGGGTGCCCCGCATGCGGTAGTGATAGCTGATGCCCGCGAGCAGCGGCACCAGCAGCATCAGCAGGGCGCCCAAGGCCCGCTCGCGGGGCTGGCCGGCGATGCGCTGGCGCAGCAGGCGGTACTGATCCTGCAGCAGGCCATGCAGATGCGCGGGCAGGCCGAGCAGTTCCTGCCCCAGCGACTGCCATAGATTGGGAGTGTCGGGCAGGCGCTCACGGGCCGCCAGGTCCTCGTTGAGCAGGCGCCGGTAGGTGTCGGTGAGGCTGCGGTACTTCGCCTCCAGCTTGTCGCGCAGCGCCAGCGCTTCCTTGAGCTGTTCGCGCAGCAGCCGCTCGCTGTCCTGCAGCAGGCGGTCGATGCGCGCGCCGGTGACCCCCGAGAGCTGGGTCGCGGCGATCTTCTGCTGCAGCACCTGGCGCTGCGACTGCACCAGGTCGAGCTTGCGCTCCAGCAGGTCCAACACCGGTGCGAGATCCTGTCGGATGTCGCCCAGCTTCTGCAGGTCGCCGGCCAGGAGGTCGATGTCGGCGCGCCCCACGGTGCGGTTGATGGAGGCGAGATGGTCGAAGGCGCTGCGTGCGCTGGCCAGCTTGAGGCGGGTCTGGGTGACGAAGATGCGGTTCTCCGCGGCGTCGATCCGGGCCTCGAGCAGGGCGCGTTCCTCCGCTGCGCCGGGCGGCGTGTTGCGGAGCTGCTCCCGAAGCTGCTCGATGCGCCGGTTGAGGTCGGCGATCTCGCGCGCCGAACGCTCCTCGAGGCGCTTGAGGTCGGCCATCAGCGCCGCCTCCTGCTGTTCGGCATAGGCGCTGCGCAGTTGCGCGATGCGGTTCTCCAGGGTGGGCAGGCGGGCCTGCAGGCGGGTGAGATTGTCCTCGGCATCCTTGCGCTGGGCGCGGATCTCGGCCAGCCGCTGCTGCTGCTTCTGCAGGGCCTCGCGCAGCACCTTCCGCTGGGCGTCGTTGGTGGCCGCATCCAGCGAGGTTTTCATCCACTCCAACTGCTGGCCGGCCTCCGCCTCGCGCTGGCGGGCGCTGGCCAGCTCCAGCTTGAGGGATTCCAGGCGAAGCTGGGCGGTCTTGAGTTCCAGTTCCGCCTGCTGGATGGTGAGCGGGGTGATCCGGTCGGCGGGCGCGGATGCCGGCTCGGCGGCGGGCGCCGGTGCCGCTGCGAAGAGGGGCAGCAGCAGGAAGAACAGCAGCGCGGCGGTTCGGGACACTCTGGGGCTCCGGGCGGTCTGGCCTGACAAGGTAGCCTGTCGTCGTCGGCGGCTCAAGCCGTGTCGTCGTCGAACGGCCCCGGCCGGCCGATATGGAATCCCTGGGCGTATTGGATGCCTAGCTCCCTGAGCATCGCCAGGGTCTGCGCGTTCTCCACGAACTCCGCCACGGTGACCCGGCCCAGCCCCTGGGCGACCTCGTTGAGCGCCTTCACGAACAGGCGGTCGCCCTCGTCGTCGAGCATGTTGCGGATGAAGGCGCCGTCGATCTTGATCAGGTCCACGGGCAGGCGCTTGAGATAGAGATAGGAGGCGAAGCCGCTGCCGAAATCGTCCAGGGCGAAACGGCAGCCCAGCGCCCCCATGCGCTGGATCAGCTCCACCGCGGCATCCATGTTCTCCACCGCCGCGGTCTCGGTGATCTCGAAGATCAGCCGCTCCGGCGCCACGCTCTGTTCGGCGAACTGCCGCTCCAGCCAGTCGGGCAGGGCAGGGTCTGCGACCACGCTGCCGGAGAGGTTGATCGAGAGGGTCCGTTCGGGATGCTCGGCCAGGTGGCGCAGCGCGTGCCGGATCACCCAACGGTCGATCTCGCCGATCTGACCGTTCTGTTCCGCCACCGGGATGAAACGGTCCGGGGGCACCAGCTCCTCGCCGTCGCGCATACGGATCAACACCTCGTGCCAGGCCAGGACGTTGCGCTCCAGGTCCAGCACCGGCTGGAAGTGCAACACGAAGCGGTCCTCCTTCAAGGCCTCGGTGATCTTGCGGCGCCACAGGGTGCGGCGGGAGAGCAGCTCGCGGTAGTCCTCGGCGCTGGAGAACAGATGCCAGCGCCCCTGGCCGGATTGCTTGGCCTGATACATGCTGATGTCGGCATTCGCCAGCAGCACGCGGATGTCGCCGCCATGCTCGGGGAACAGCGCGATGCCGATGCTGCAGGAGACGTGATGGCGCTGGTTGCCGAAGCGGAATTCCAGGGCGTCGATGGCGGCGAGCAGTTTCTCGGCCAGCGCGACCGCCTCGTCACGCCCACAGCGCGCCACCAGGATGCCGAACTCGTCGCCGCCGAGGCGCGCCAGCACGTCGGTGGAGCGCATGATCTCCTGCAGGGTGCTGGCGATCAGGCGCAGCAGGGCGTCGCCGGCCTGGTGACCGGAGATGTCGTTGATGGCCTTGAAGTCGTCCAGATCGAAATAGAGCAGGGCGCCGCTCTGGCGGTGACGTACCGCCTGGTCCAGCATCTTTTGAAAGTCCTTCTGGAAGCGGCGGCGGTTGAACAGGCCGGTGAGGGGGTCGTGATCGGCCAGCCACACCAGATGGGCTTCGGCCTGGGCCCGCGCCTGTTCGGCGTTCTCCAGCGCCTCGTTCAGCGCTTCCATGTTCTGGCCCAGCACGTCGATCTCGTCGCGCCCGGTGAGCGGGCTACGCTGGCGCGGCATCAGGCGCCGTACCTGATCGTGCTGGTGTTCTCCGATATAGGGCAGGGCCGCGATCAGGCGGCGCAGCCGCTTCAGGGGCTGACCCAGGAACAGCAGCAGCAGGGCGGCGGTCACCAGAAAACTGGTGACCGTGATCCCCAGGATCAGGGACTGGGTGCGATCGATGTCCCGCACCGCCTCGGTCACCTCGTCGATCAGCAGATAGGCGAAGTCGTGACGCGGGTCCTCGCGCAGGGCGGCCTGATACCAGCGACCGTCCTGTTCGAACAGCACCGGCTCGGCGGCCACCTCGTCGAGGCGGTGGCGGGCCGCCAGGGTGCGGACCAGCGGCAGACTGCGCTCCGGGTTGCTGATGCCCGGCACGGTGCGTCGCCAGGATTCCAGCACGGTGCGGCGTCCGTCGGGTTCGTCCTCCGGGCGGCCGAGAATGGCGATCTCGGCGCCGGAGATGCGCGCGAAGGACAGGATCGCCCCGGCGATGGAATGGCCCAGCAGCAGGATCCCCTGGCGGCGCTCGTCGCGGTCCCGCACCGGCACTGCGAGGTACTGGATGCACTCCCGGCTGCAGTCGATCTCGGAGACGGGTTCTCCGGTGGCGATCGCCTGGCGTACCCAGCGGCGCGCCCGGGGCGATTCCGGTGCGGCCGGCCAGGCGGCCAGCAGTCGGCCCTGCAGGTCGTGGAAGGCGAGTTGCTGGATGTCCCATTCCAGGTTGAGCAGGGTGGCATGGGCGGCGATGGCGTCCCGCAGGTCGTTGCCGTCGTGGCCGCCCTCGAGCCGCGGAATGAAGGTGGCGAGCTGCATCAGGGTGTCGGTGCCGCTGTCCAGCAGGGCCTGCCAACTCCGAAGCTGGGCCTGCATGTGGGCGCTCTGCGTCGCCTCGAACTGGCTGGATACCCGGTCGCGGATCACCAGTTGCACCAGCAGGCCGGAGAGGGTCAGCAGCAGCGCCACCGCCACCACCACCTTCCACTTGAGGCTGAAGAAGGGACCCTTGCCGATGTCGTCGGGGAGGTTCATGGCATCGTCAGAACCGGTAGGCGGCCAGCAGCGAGAGCATCTTCCAGTCCGTTCTGAGACGCGAGGGATCGGGATTGTCGGCGGAAGAGAGGAAGTAGTTGCCGTGGTTGAGGGTCAGGTCGGCGCCCAGCAGCACCCGTTCGCTGGGCTCCCAGCGCAGGCCCAGGGTCCAGGCTTTGGCATAGAACAGCGAGGCGGGCAGGGTGAAGCCGGAACGGGCCGCCGCGTCCCTGCCATCGCAGTCGTCGCGGCTTTGGCAGGCCTCTTCGTAACGCAGGTGGAGACTCAGGCGGGGATTCACGAAATAGCGGCCCTGGAGATACCAGGCCCTGCTGGCAGTGTCGGTGTCGAAGGGCGCGCCATAGCCGCTGAGTCGCACCGGTTCGTGGAGAAATTCGGCGGTGAAGGTCCAGTCTTCGTCATTGTACTCGGCAGAGGCCACGATGAAGCGGATCTTGGTCTTGCCGGGGCCCGGCAGGTCGCCCGCGCCGGGACGGAAACCGAGGTCTAGGTCGGCGTAGCTGAGCGCCAGACGCCAGCCGGCATCCGGCGTGGTGAAGCGAAGCTGCATACGGCGCCCGGGCCTGCCGCTGCGCAGTTCGCCGGCCCAGTCGCGGCCCAGTATCACCCGTTCCACATTGGTGTCCAGAATGGGTTGTCCCAGGCCCAGGTCGAGGGCGAATTCGCCGATATCGCTGAAATGGCTGGCGTGCAGCAGCACCCCGTCGCTGGAATGCTGGAGGTTGCGCACCTTGTCGTAATAGATGGCCTGCGGCAGGAAGACGCTGGGGCGGGTGTGGGCGACGTCGCGGGTCACGTTGTACAGGCCGATGGGGTTCTTCACCCGCCCGATGCTGACGCCCAAGTCGAAGCGGTCCCGTTCCAGGATCTCCCAGCGGAGCTGTGCGAAGTCCAGCGTCGGCCGGAAGTCGTACATGGCGCCGGCCTTGCGCGAGAGCAGTTGCGCGCTGAGCAGCAGGCTGGAGGTTGGCCGGATGGAACCGTTGATGCCGATCTCGGTGAACTGGAAGCTGCCTTCGTCGCTGGGGCCGAAGAAGCGGTTGTGATCGGTCTTGACGAAGCCCTGGGACAGGAAGCCGTGGACCTGCAGGCTGTCCAGCCCCGCATCGCCCCGCGCCATGCCCGCGAACAGCAGCCACGGCAGGAGCAGCGTCGTGAGGAAGGGCGAGCGTTTCACGGTTTCACCTCCAGTAGCTTGACGCGTCGGTCCACCTTCTCTCTTGGAAGGTAGCCCACTGCGCCGGGACGGGTAGCCACCCGTTCGAGCATTTCCTCCGGGGTGGCGACCGTCTCGGGCGACTGCCCGGTGCCCGAGTAGGTCTGGCGATCCCAGACGCGGCGTAGTTGACGGGGGTAGAGATGGAGCACTTCGCTGCAGAAGGCGCGATGCAGCGGGTGGTCGTCCGGCATCACCACCACGCGCATGGGCGTGCCGTCGGGCCACTGGCTGCGGCGCATCGAGAAGATCAGCCGGGCCGCATTGCGGTCCAGTTGGTCTACCGGCACCGAGGGGTTGGCGATCACCACGATCTCGGCGACGCCCGGCAGGGGAAGCAACAGCAGGAATATCAGGTACAAGGCGCCCCGACGGCCTGGCTTTCCGCTACGAGTCAGCCTGCCGCCCGGAAGTGCTTCGTTACCGGGATTTCGATTCATGACGCCGGGCAGATCGCCTCCTGATGGGTGATGACCGTCGCCGGGACGCGGGGCGGATCCGTGCCCGGTCGAACGCATTGGCGGCGGGCGTCGCGAATACTTTAGCAGTCGGCTCGCCAGAGTGCCATGGTGCCGGCGCGATGCGGGGGCGTTCGGTTTATGATGGTGCGTCATTTAGACCTCTCCTGAACGACGGAAGCGAGGGCATGAACCTGATCGAACGGGATGCGGCCCGGGTCTGGCATCCGTACAGCGCCCTGGACAGCGGCCTCCCGGTGTTCCCGGTGCGCTCAGCCAGCGGCGTGCGTTTGCGCCTGGAGGACGGGCGCGAGCTGATCGACGGCATGGCCTCCTGGTGGTGCGCCATTCACGGCTACGACCATCCAGTATTGAACGCCGCGGTCGAACGCCAGCTCGAGTCGATGGCCCATGTGATGTTCGGCGGGCTGACCCACGAGCCGGCGGTCACGCTCGCCGAGCGCCTCACCGGGCTGGCGCCGCCGGGGCTGGAGGCGGTGTTCTTCGCCGATTCCGGCTCGGTGTCGGTGGAGGCGGCGATGAAGATGGCGATCCAGTACTGGATCGCGCGCGGGCGCCCCGGCAAGCGGCGCTTCCTGGCGTTGCGCAACGGCTACCACGGCGACACGCTGCATGCGATGTCGGTATGCGATCCGGTGACCGGCATGCACGGCCTGTTTCGGGGAGTGCTGCCCCCGCAGCATTTCGTGGAGGCGCCCCGCCCGCGCTTCGGCGAACCGTGCAGCGAGGCGGACCTGGCGCCGCTGGACCAAGCGCTGTCGCGGCATGCGGACGAGCTGGCGGCTCTGATCCTGGAGCCTGTGGTGCAGGGTGCGGGCGGGATGCGCTTCTACTCCGCCGACTGGCTGCGCGGCGCGCGCGAGCTGTGCGACCGCCACGGCGTGCTGCTGATCGCCGACGAGATCGCCACCGGCTTCGGCCGCACGGGACGGCTGTTCGGCTGCGAGCATGCCGGCATCGCGCCGGACATCATGACCGTCGGCAAGGCCCTCACCGGCGGCTACATGACCCTGGCGGCGGTGCTCACCACCCGCGCGCTGGCCGACGGCATCGCCGCCGGCGAGCCGGGACTGTTCATGCACGGCCCCACCTTCATGGCCAACCCGCTCGCCTGCGCCGTGGCCAATGCCAGCATCGAGCTGCTGCTGGACTCGCCCTGGCAGGAACGGGTGACGGCTATCGAGGCGGGGCTGCGCGCCGGACTGGCACCCTGTGCCGCCTTGCCCCAGGTGGCGGAGGTGCGCTGCCTCGGCGCCATCGGCGTGGTGGAGCTGGCTGCGCCGGTGGACATGGCCCGGGTGCAGCCGCTGTTCGTGGAGCAGGGGGTCTGGGTGCGTCCCTTCGGGCGCCTGGTGTACCTGATGCCGCCCTTCGTGATTTCGCCCGAGGATCTGGCTGAGCTGTGTGCCGCCGTGGCGCGGGTGGTGGAGGCGTTGGAGATCCGCGACGGGCATGCGGTTCCCCGCGGCGCGCCGCCTTCTATATAATGGCGCCGCGCCGGCCCCGGTCCGGCGCGTTTTTGTTTTCCCTGATCACCACAGAGGACACAGAGCGCACAGAGGCTTCCGTGTCGGAGACGGTGAAACTGTTGTGATCCCAGGGGAATCGGGTTTCCCCATTGAACATTTAGGTCGAAGAACATGCCAGTCATCACCTTGCCCGACGGTTCCCAGCGCGCCTACGACCATCCCGTGACGGTCGCCCAGATCGCCGCCGACATCGGCCCCGGCCTGGCGAAGGCGGCGCTCGCCGGCAAGGTGGACGGGAAGCTGGTGGATCTCTCCCATACCGTGGATCACGACGCCCAGGTGGCGATCGTCACCACGCGCGACGAGGAGGCCCTGGAGCTGATCCGCCACGACGCGGCGCACGTCATGGCGCAGGCGGTGCAGGAGCTCTATCCCGGCACCCAGGTGACCATCGGCCCGGCGATCGAGGACGGCTTCTACTACGACTTCGCCCGCGAGGAGCCCTTCACCCCCGAGGACCTGAAGAAGATCGAGGACCGCATGCGCGAGATCGTCGGCCGCGACCTGCCGATCCAGCGCGAGGTCTGGTCCCGCGACGAGGCCAAACGCCGCTTCGCCGAGATCGGCGAGGACTACAAGGTGCAGATCATCGACGCCATCCCCGAGGGCGAGGAGATATCGGTCTACCGCCAGGGCGACTGGTTCGACGTCTGCCGCGGCCCGCACCTGCCCAGCACCGGCAAGCTGCCCAAGGCCTTCAAGCTGATGAAGCTGGCCGGCGCCTACTGGCGCGGTGACGCCAACAACGAGATGCTGCAGCGCATCTACGGCACCGCCTGGCGTGACAAGAAGGAGCTGAAGGCCTATCTGCACCGCCTGGAGGAGGCCGAGAAGCGCGACCACCGCAAGATCGGCAAGGCGCTGGACCTGTTCCATACCCAGGAGGAGGCCCCGGGCATGGTGTTCTGGCACGACAAGGGCTGGCGCATCTACCTGGAGATCGAGGAATACATCCGCCGCAAGCTGCGCGAGCACGGCTACCAGGAGGTGCACACCCCGCAGGTGATCGACCGCAGCCTGTGGGAGAAGTCGGGCCACTGGGACAAGTTCGGCGACATGATCTTCACCACCCATTCCGAGAACCGGGACTACGCCATCAAGCCGATGAACTGCCCGGCGCACATCCAGATCTACAACCAGGGACTGCGCAGCTACCGCGACCTGCCGCTGCGCCTGGCCGAGTTCGGCTCCTGCCACCGCAACGAGCCCTCCGGCACCCTGCACGGGCTGATGCGGGTGCGCAA
>CAZVIG010000013.1:0-14350 GCA_964627395.1 uncultured Sedimenticola sp. | reverse complement strand
GGGTCTCCATCAGCCATTCCGCCTGCGGCCGATAGCGCTCCGGGAGCGGCAGCTCGCGTTCCGGCAGCGGTTCGATCTCCGCCAGCAGCAGCCGGTCCTCCCGCGCCTCGCTGGCCCGCATCCGGAAGCGCTGTTCTCCCACCGCGGCGATGTGCAGCAGGCCGTCCTCGCCCTGATCCCAGTCGCGGATCCGCGCCAGGGTGCCCACGGAGTGGCAGCGCGGCACCTCGCCGGTCTCGCTGCCCTGGGTGATCAGCACCACCCCGAAGGGCCGGTCCCGGCGCAGGCAGTCGCTCACCATGGAGAGATAGCGCGGCTCGAACACCCGCAGCGGCAGCGGGCCCTCGGGAAACAGCACCAGATGCAGGGGGAACAGCGGAACGCGGTCGGGTGGCAGGCTCATGCCGGCATCTTACCCCGCCAGACGGCGTCGAAACCCGCCCGCGGCGGGTGGATGTCATCCCCGGCAGTGCTGCACGAAGCGGCGCAGGATCTCCCGTGCGTGCGGGGTATCGGCCTGGCTGACCACCTCGATCAGCCGATCCGCCTCCTCGGGCTCGAAGTAGCCGTGGTGGCGGTACGCGCGGATGCGGGTGATGAAGCCCTCCGGATCGCCCTCTGGATGGAACTGGGTCGCATAGACGTTGCGGCCGACGCGGAACATCTGCACCGGGCAGGCATCGCCGCGGATCAGCAGGGTGGCGCCGGGCGGCACCTGGTCGCAGGCCTCCTTGTGGCCGAGCATCACCTCGATGGTGTCGGGGAAGCCCGCGAGCAAGGGATCCCGGCGCCCTGCCTCGGTGAGATGCACCGGAAAGCAGCCCACCGGCTCGCCATAGCGGCGCGAGATGGTGGCACCGAGAAAGGACCCCAGCAGGCCGTTGCCCGAACAGGCGCCGAGGAAGGGGAAGTCGCGCGCAACGACCTCCCGCAGCAGGCGACGGAAATCGGCCTCTATTCTCTTCTGGATCGGCTGCTTCTCCGCCTCCGGCGTGCTGATGTCGAAGGGGCTGCCGCCCACCAGGATGCCGCTGTAGCGGTCGAGGTCCAGCGTCTTGGGGATGCCGCTGCGCTCGATGCGCAGGCGTTCGGTCTCCTCCGGTGTCAGGCCGCCATAGCGCAGAAAGGCCTCGTATTCGTTGTCGGCGGTCTCGTCCTCCGGGCGCAGTTGGATGATCAGCAGTGGCTTCGGCATGGGGGTTCCTCTTCGAGACCGGAAAACATCGCATGCCGGCGCGCGCCTGTCATCCCCCGGCACGCTTTGATCTATAGTGGGGAGAGACGCAGCGGGGAGGCGACAGCATGGCCGCGAGGCGGCATGGAGGCGGGCGATGACGCCCTGGTATCAGGCCGAGGACGCACAGGGGCGGGATGGCACCCACGCCCTGGTGATCGGGGTCAGCGATTACCGTTACCTGCCGACGGCCTTCGACGAGGCGACGCCCGATGGCGCAGGCGAGACCCTGGGCCTGACCAGCGTCACCACGCCGGCCGTTTCCGCCTGGCGCTTCGCCAACTGGCTGACAGGGGGATCGGGGCTGAACCGGCCCGAGACCCCGCTTGCCAGCGTGCGCCTGCTGCTCTCCCCCTCGCAGGCCGAGGTGGACGCCACCCCCGCACTGGGCGACCTGGATGCTGCAACGGTGCCCCCGCCCACCCGCGACAACGTCCTGGACGCGCTCTATGCCTGGCGCGATGCCTGCAATGCGCGGCCCGGCAACCTGGCGGTGCTGTATGTCGCCGGACACGGCATCCAGTTGAGCAAGGACGACAGCCTGGTGCTGTTGCACGACTTCGGACGCGCCCATCGCCCCATCCTCGATGCCGCCATGGACCTGGGCAGCATCTGGCGCGGCATGGCCGGCCCGGAGGCGGCCCGGCTGCAGTACTACTTCGTCGATGCCTGCCGCACCAAGCCGGGGCTGTTCGACGACTACCTCTCGACCCGTGCCGGGGTCGCCTTCGATGTCACCGACGAGGGCGGCGTGGAGAGCGCGCCCATCTTCTACAGCGCCTCGCCGCGCACCCTGGCGTTGGGCCTGCCGGCCGACGGCACCCTGTTCTGCCAGGCCCTGCTGCGCTGTCTCGACGGCGAGGCGGCCGAACTCGACGCCGATGGCCGCTGGGTGGTGAGCACCAGCTCGCTGGTGCGTCATCTGCCCGCGGCGGTGGATCGTCTCGCCGCGGAACACCAGGCCCGGCAGAGCGCGGTGGTGGGCGGCTTGCTGCGCGACGGCGTGTTCCATTACCTCCCGGAACCGCCCGAGGTGGACCTGGGCATCCATATCTCGCCGGAGACCGCCGCGGCACGTGCCCGCTTCAGGCTGGCCGATTTCAACGGTCGCCAGGTCTACGACCGCCGGCCGGTGCCGCCGGAGATCGACCTGAGGGTGAAGGCGGGGCTCTACGCCCTCCAGCTCGAAGTGGAGAACGACGGCCCGCCGGTGCTGCGTCCCTTCCTGGCCGCGCCGCCCCGGCACCGCGAGGAGATCGCGTTATGAACGCGCCGGCCCCTGCCCATCTGCGTGTCTCGGTCCCTGGCTGGGAACACCAGGCATTGCCGCTGGTGCTGCGCGATGCCCGGCTGCGGCTGATCGACAAGGCGCAGACCGAACAGGAACTCACCCTGCCCCCCGGCGGCTACCTGGTGCAGCTCAGCGCCCCGGACGGCTCGGTGCACAGCGCCTTCGCCCAGCTCCAACCGGGCGAGGCGCGGACCCTCAGGCTGTCGCTGGACAGAGAGGACGCCACGGTGGAACGCCGGCGACGCGGGACGCCGGCCGGCCGCAGCCGAGGCGCCATGGTCCGCGCCGGGATGGTGGAAGGCGGGGCGCTGCCCACCTGGTCCGCGCGGCTCTGGACCTTCCACCAGGGCGAGTGGCAGGCGGTGGCCGCCTTCCCGCCGCTGGAGGTGCTCGAACTGGCCCATGATGCGGGCACGGTGCGCGTTAGCGTGCGCCTGGAGGCCACCGGCCCCGGTTTGCTGTTCGCCGAGGTGAAGGGCAGCGCGGGCCCGCCGGTGACCCTGGGGCTGCCGATGGCCGGGGGCGCGCTGGACACCTGTCGCCTGGAGCTGGTGGACGACGGGGTGGCATTGCAGGCGACCGCACGCCTGCTGCAACGGGACCAGGTGCAGTTGATCGCGGACTATCTGCAGGGAGGCGCGGTGGAGCAGGCGGCGGAACTGCTCGGCGACGCCGAAGAACTGCTGTACGGCAAGGTGGGCAATCCTCTGGGCGCCGCCCTCGGGGGCTATGCCCTGTTGCGTTTGAATGCGCTCGAACGCCTCCATGATTGGCCGCGCAACCTGACCGAGCGGATGGACTGGCTGCCCGATGGCGCCATCATCTACGCGGAACAGTTGGCGCGCCGGGGCGAGCATGCCCGGGCCGCGGACTGGCTGCTCGAGGCCGGCCGGCGCGGGCTGCCGCTGTTCGGCGAGGGCATGGACCTGATGCTGGGACGTCTGCGCCACTACCTGCTGCTGCGCAAGGCGCCGGTCGCCGGCGAGCCGGTCATGGCGGGCCTGCGTTCCCTGCTCGGGTGGATTTCCCCCTGGGCGACCCAGATGGCGGCCGAATCGGTGGTGCTGGCGGTCGAGGGGCGCTCGCCCCGTGACGACGGCGCGCCCGATGCCCCCTGGCACGCCATCGACCTCGCCAGCCTGGAACAGGGGACACACCCATGATGCAACTGACCATGCTGCCGGCCGGTCACGGCGACTGTCTGCTGCTGGAATACGGCGACCAGGCGCAGTACCGGGTGCTGATCGACGGCGGCACCTCGGGCACCTGGAAGCGCCTGGCGTCCCATCTCTCGGCGCTGCCTCCGGAGCAGCGTCACTTCGAGCTGGTGATGGTCACCCACATCGACGCGGATCACATCGCCGGGATGCTGAAGCTGCTCGACGACGATGCACTGGGGATCCGCTTCGACGACTTCTGGTTCAACGGCTACCGCCACCTGCCGGCCACCCCCCTGGAATCGCTCGGGGCGGTGCAGGGCGAGCGCCTGACCTCCCAGTTGGTGGGGGGCGAGCTGCCCTGGAACCGTGCCTTCGGCGGGCGCGCGGTGCGCCTGCAGGAAGGAGCCGGCCTGCCCCAGGTGGTGCTGCCCGGCGGGCTCTCCCTGACCCTGCTCTCGCCGGATCGGGACAAGCTCGCCGAACTCCGGCCGAAGTGGGCGCGGGAGGTGCGCAAGGCGGGGCTGGATCCCTCGCTGCCGGCGGAACAGCCGCCACCGGTGCCACCCGCACTGGAGTCCCTGGGCCTGCCCGATGTGGAGCGACTTGCGGATGCGCCCTTCGAGCCGGACGGCTCCGAGGCGAACGGATCCAGCATCGCGGTGCTGGCCGAGTACGACGGCCGGCGCCTGCTGCTCACCGGCGACGCCCATGCCGACCGTCTGGCGGCCTCCATAAGGCGCCTCAACTGCTGGATGGACCAGCCGCGCCTGCGCCTGGATGCCTTCAAGCTGCCGCATCATGGCAGCAAGGCCAACCTCTCGCGCGAGCTGCTGGAGCTGATCGACTGCCCGAATTATCTGGTCTCCACCAACGGCGCCTACTTCCACCATCCGGACGCCGAGGCGATGGCGCGCATCATCCGCTACGGCGGCGAGGCGCCGACCCTGTGGTTCAACTATCGCAGCGACGACAACGCGGTCTGGGCCAGCCCGCAGTTGCAACAGCGATATGGCTATCGCACCCGTTATCCCGAGGGCGGCGAGGCGGGCGTCCGGCTGGCGTTCTGAGGCAGCCGCACCGGCACCGGCGCGGCGATGCGGATCGCGCGGGTGCTCACCTCGCAGCGCCAGGCCAGCAGGGTCACGCCAGCCCGGTCCGCCGCGGCCAGCAGCCGCGCATAGTCCGGATCGATCTCCGCGGCGGGGGCGAAGGCGCGGGCATCGCCGCGCTGGATCACGAACAGCAGCGCCGCCGCCTCGCCCTCCGCGGCGAGCGCCATCAGCTCGCGCAGATGCTTCTGGCCGCGGCGGGTCACCGCGTCCGGAAACAGCGCCGTGCCCTGGTGCGCCAGGGTCACGCTCTTGACCTCCACCCAGCAGCGTCCGGCATCGCCCTCCAGCAGCAGGTCGATGCGGCTGCGCTCGCGCCCGAAGGGCACCTCGCGGCGCAACCGCGGATAGCCGGCCAGGGGCGGGATGAGGCCCCCCTCGATGGCCTCTGCCGCCAGCCGGTTGGTGAGCGCGGTATTCACCCCCACCAGGGCGCCGTCGTCGCTGCAGGCCAGCTCCCAGGTGAAGGCGGTGCGGCGGCGCGGGTCGCGCGCACGGCTCAGCCACACCCGGGTGCCCGGGGTGGCGACCCCCAGCATGCTGCCGGTGTTGGGCACATGGGCGGTCACCTCCGTGCCATCGAGCAGGCGCACATCCGCCAGGAAACGTCGATGGCGGCGCAGCAGCACGCCTTCCAGCAGGGGTTCGGGAAACTCCACGGGGTATCCGGCGTTCATTGACAGCGCATCCATCCTCGACTATCCCCCCTTCATACACAAGCGATCCGAAGGGCGAGTCCATGGCAGAGGCGGAAGGGAAGCGGGACGGGGAACTGATACTGCAGGTCCCCGGCAGGCCGACGGATCGCGGGGTGGCGCCGCGCTCCCTGCAACGCGCGCGGGGCGCCGGGGCGCCCTCTCCCCTGCTCGATCCCCGCGTGGTGCAGATCGAGGCCAGCTACGATCTCGCCGCGCGCGCACGCGGCACCGGAGAGGCGAGCCGTGCCGCGGTGGCCGGCGAACGCCTGCTGGCCCTGGAGGCGGCGGACGGCTCGGTATTGTTCCTGCGCGCCGACCGGCTGCGCGAGCGGCTGGCACGGCTGCATCCCGAGGCGATCGCCGAAGACGGCAGCCTCGACCTGTCCGCGCTGCGCGACCGCGAGGGGGCCGAGCGCGGCCTCGGCGACTGGATCTGGGAGCGCCTCTCGGTGCTGCGCCTGGCGCCGGACGGCATCCTGGACGCGGCGCGCGAGGCGGCCGAATCCCTGGTCGCGGACTGGCTGGGCGAGAAGCTCGGCGAGAGGCTGGCGGAGCTGACCGGCTTCGACGCCAGCGTGGCCGGGGCCAAGGCCCTGATGGCGGCCATCGAGAACCGCCTGGCCGGACCGCCGGGGCTCTATCGCTGGCGCGGCGAGTCGCCGCAGCCCGGCGACCGGCTCGGCGCGGGTGACGCCGCCCTGCAGGCCGCGGCCGAGTCGGGGCCGCTGCTGCTGTTCATCCACGGCACCGCCTCCTGCACCTCCGGCAGCTTCGGCGACCTGCGCGGGGCCGCCGCGGGCGGCGACTGGTCGGCGCTGCGGCGCCGCTTCGGCGACCGCATCTTCGGCTTCGAGCACCGCACCTTCTCCGAGAGCCCCATCGACAACGCCCTGCAGCTCGCCGAAACCCTGCCCGCCGGCGCGCGGCTGTCGCTGGTGACCCACTCCCGCGGCGGCCTGGTGGGCGACCTGCTGTGCCTGGGCGATCTCGACGACGCCCTGATCGACGCCTACCGCCACGCCCCGCTGGAGGAGGAGACGCCGCTGCAGGCGCGCCTGCGCGAGGCGGTGAGCGCCGCCGACCAGGCCAAGCTGCGTCGCCTGCGCGAGCTGCTCTCCGACAAGGCCTTCCGTATCGAGCGCTATGTGCGGGTGGCCTGTCCCGCGGCCGGCACCCGGCTGCTCTCCGACGACCTGGATCTGTTCCTCTCCACCCTGCTGTCGCTGGTCAGCCGCCTCGCCGGCGCCTTCACCGGCCCGCTGGGGGAGGCCGCCCTGGCCGCGCTGCAGCGCATCGTGCTGGAGATCGCCCACAAGCGGGTGGACGCGCGCCTGATCCCGGGCATCGAGGCGATGCGCAGCGACGCCCCCATGGGGCCGCTGCTGGCGCGCGCGCCGCGCCGCCAGGGGGTGCGCATGGCGGTGGTGGCGGGCGACGTGGAGGGCGGCGCCCTGCTGAAGCGCCTCCTGGTGATGTTCACCGACTGGATGTTCTTCGACCGCTTCGACAACGACCTGGTGGTGGACACCGACTCCATGTACGCCGGGCTGGCGCGCCGCCCCGGTGCGCACTATCTGTTCGACCGCGGCGAGAGCGTCAACCACTTCAGCTACTTCGCCAACCGCGGCACCCGCAGCGCGGTGCGCGACTGGCTGCTGCGTGACCCCGCCGAGGTGGGCGCCTTCCGCCCGCTGGAGGTGCGTCACGAGCCGAGCCCCGCGGAGCTGCGAGGCGTCGCGGCACGCGGCGGCGAGCCGCCGCCCGACAGCCGGCCGGTGGTGATCCTGCTGCCGGGCATCATGGGCTCGCATCTCGAGGTGCGCCGCCCCGGCCAGGGCCCCGGGGAGGGCGACCGGGTCTGGTTCGATTTCCTCGACCTGGTGGGCGGCGGCCTGGAGAAGATCCGCCGCGAGCGACCCCATATCGCCCCCGAGACCCTGTTGCGTCTCACATATGGCGACCTGATCGAATACCTGCAGCAGGATCACCGCGTGATCCTGTTCCCCTACGACTGGCGCCGACCCATCCAGGACGGGGCCGCGGACGCCCTCGCCGAGGTGGTGGAAGGGGCCCTGGCCGAGCACCCGAGCCAGCCGCTGCGGCTGCTGGCGCACAGCATGGGCGGCCTGGTGGCGCGCGCCATGATCGCGCGGCGGCCCGACCTGTGGCGTGCCATCACCGACCGCGACGGCGGCCGTCTGGTGATGCTGGGCACCCCCAACCAGGGCTCCCACCAGATGGTGGCCACCCTGCTGGGGCTGGACGACACGGTGCGCAAGCTGGCGCGCATCGACCTGCGTCACGATCTGCAGCAGGTGCTGGAGATCGTGGCCGGCTTCGAGGGCGCCCTGCAACTGCTGCCGCGCCCCGGCTTCCGCGACAGCGGCGGCCCCGCACCCGCCGACTACCACGACCCTGCCACCTGGGCGGCGCTGCGCGAGCGTAACGAGGACCGCTGGTACGGCAGCGGCCTGGGCGCGGTGCCCAAGGCCGAGGCCCTGGAAGCGGCGCGCCGCTTCTGGTGCGAGGTGGTGGGCGAGGACGCCCAGGGCAGCCCGCGCCCCATCGAGCGCCCGGAGCGCATCGCCTATGTCTTCGGCCAGGGGCCCAGCACCCCCTGCGGCCTGGAGATCGACGACCAGGGCCGGCCCCATCTGCTCGCCACCCGCGCCGGGGACGGCACCGTGAGCTGGGCCGCCGGCCGGCTGCCCTTCCTGCCGGAAGAACGCTGCTGGTACATGCCGGTGCTCCACGGCGAGCTGGCCGACAGCGAGGAGCATTTCCCCGCGATCGCCGAGCTGCTCTCGCAGGGCGGCACCGCCCGCCTGGGACGGCTCCCGGAGACGCGCGGCGCCGTGCCGCCGGTGCGCACGCTGGCGCCGCCCCCGCCGCCGGTCTATCCCAGCGAGGAGGATCTGGTGCGCGCCCTGGTGGGCGGACGTCCGCCGCAGCGTCCCCGGCCGCGCACCACCCTGGAGGTGGCGGTGCGCGGCATGGACCTGCGCTTCGCCCAGCATCCGGTGCTGTGCGGCCATTACGAGGGCGATCCCATCGCCGGCGCCGAGGCGCAGATCGACCGTTACCTGGTGGACGGCGCCCTGACCCGGCGCGAGCGCCTGGGGACCTATGCCGCCGAGGTGGGCAGCGCCGCGGTGGTGCTGATGCGCCCCGGCGAGGAGGCGCGCGCCCGCGGCAGCCTGCGCGGCGGCGTGATCGTGGGTCTGGGGCGCTTCGGTTCCCTCACCGAGCGCGACATCGGCGAGACGGTGCGCGCCGGGGTGTTGCGGCTGCTGTTGCACTACCAGGACGGCAACCTGGGCGAGGAACGCGCCCTCACCCTGATGAGCCTGCTGATCGGCTACAACTCCACCACCCATCTCACCATCGAGGACTCGGTGGCCGCGGTGGTGCGCGGCGTGGCGGAGGCCAACCGCCTGTTCGCCGAGACCATGCCCGAGTCCGGTCTGCGCGTCGGTCGCCTGGAGTTCGTGGAGCTGTACGAGGACGCAGCCATCAGCGCCGCCTACGCGGTGCGCGAGCTGCCGCGGCGCCTGGGCGAGCTGGAACAGCGCCTCGACCTGCAGCTCCAACCGGCGCCCGAGCTGCTGCCCGGCCCCGGGATGCGTCCCCGCCTGGGGGTGAGCGCCGGCTTCGGCTACTGGCCGCGCCTGATCGTCACCGCGGAGGAGGGCGGCCCGGCCGCTCCCGCCGTCGCGGCGGACGGCGGAATCGCCGAGGGCGGGTCCGGAACGGCCGCGGAGCACCTGCGCTACGTCTATCTCTCGGCACGCGCGCGGGCCGAGTCGGTGGTGCAGCAGCGCCAGCCGGGGCTGATCGAGAACCTGGTCTCGCAGGCGATCCTCGACAGCAGCTATCGTCCCGATCTGGCGCGCACCCTGTTCCACCTGATGGTGCCGCTGGACTTCAAGCCGGCGGCGCGCGAGACCGAGCGCCTGATGCTGGTGCTCGACGGCTACACCGCCAATCTGCCCTGGGAGATGCTGCAGGAGGGCGACCAGCCCCTGGTGACCCGTACCGCCATGGTGCGCCAGCTCGCCTCCACCCGCTTTCGGCGCCAGGCGCGCTGCACCAGCCGGCGTACCGCCTGTGTGATCGCAGACCCCTCCACCACGGGCTTCGGCGAGGCCTTCGCCGGCGATCCCTCGCTGGAGCTGCCGCGCCTCGAGGGGGCCCAGGCGGAGGGGCGCCAGATCCGCGAGGTGCTGGAGTCGCGCCACTATGCGGTGGAATGGGTGGCGCCGGGCAGCGGTGCGCGCGACGTGCTGGCGGCGCTGTTCCGTCACCCCTATCGGGTACTCGCCATCGCCGCCCACGGGGTGCACCAGGTGCGCGACCGCCAGGGCCGCCTGCGCAGCGGGGTGGTGCTTTCCGACGGCCTGCTGCTCACCGCCGCCGAGGTGGGGCAGTTGGAGCGGGTACCGGAGCTGGTGTTCCTCAACTGTTGTCACCTGGGACGCATGCAGGCCACCCCCTGGCAGCCCAGCGTGAACCGCCTCGCCTACAGCCTGGCGCGCGAGCTGATCGAGATGGGCGTGCGCTGCGTGGTGGCCGCCGGCTGGGCGGTGGACGACGATGCCGCGCTCACCTTCTCGCGCACCTTCTTCGACGCCTTCGTCGGCGAGGGCGAGGCCTTCGGCCCGGCGATCCAGAAGGCGCGCGCCGCCACCCATGCCGGCCATCCCCATTGCAACACCTGGGGCGCCTATCAGGCCTACGGCAGCCCCGACTACCGCATCGATCCGCTGCGCGAGTCGGTGGACGAACATGCCGGCTGGCGGCCCGTCTCGCCCCTGGAGCTGGTGGACGCGATCGGTGCCGAGGCGGTGGATGCGCGCGCCGAGGGCGGGCGCAATGCCGCCGCGCAGGCGCAGCGGGTGGAGACCTGGCTGCAGGGTGCGCCGCGCGACTGGCTGCGTCTGGCCACCCTGCAGTACGCCCTCGGCCGCTTCTACGGCGAGCTGGGACCGGAGTGGTTCGAGCGCGCCTGCGAGGCCTACCGCCGCGCCATCGCGGCACCGGACCGCGACGGCCTGCTGCCGCTGCGCGCGGTGGAGCAGCTCGCCAACCTGGAGGCGCGCACCGGCGAGGCGCGCAACGATGTGTCTCTGGTCGAGTCGGCCATCCGGCGCCTCGAGGCGCTGGTGCAGATGGCCCCCGAGGGCTCGGAGCGCTGGCAGCTCCTGGGCAGCGCCTGGAAGCGGCTGGCGGCGGTGCAGTTGCGCAAGCGCCGTCCCGCCAGACGCAGCGCCCTGCGCGCCCTCAAGCACGCCCGCGACGCCTATGCACGCGCCCAGGCCGAATGCAGCGGCCAGGCGCTGGAACCCTATGCGGTGCTCAACCGCCTGATGCTGGACGCGGTGCTGGGCATCGAGGGCGCGCAGCGCCGCGAGGCCCTGACCCTGGCGCAGCAGTGCATGGCCGCGGCGCGTCGCCGCTTCGCCCGCAGTCACGATTTCTTCGACGCCATCATGCCCGCCGATGCCCGACTGGCCGAATCCCTGCTGCAGGGCGAGATGAACGAGCGGCGCGTGAAGGCGCTGATCGAGACCTATCGCAGCGCGGCCCAGGGCGTGCCGGCGGCCAGCCGCCAGTGGAACTCGGTGCTCGCCCAGCTTCGGCTGCTGTCGGCCTTCTTCGAGGCGGCGGAGCGGCCGGACCTGGCCCGCGCGTTGCAGCGGATCGCCGAGGCGCTGGGGGATTGAGGCCTTGATCTGAAAGATCGTTTGGAACCGATCGCGAAAAGGAAAAGGCCCTCCGCTGGGAGGCTTGTGAATGGCGCGCCCGAGAGGGTGAGCGGGACCGTTGGTCCGGTGGACCAACGCAGCCCGGCGAACGCCCCGAAGGGGCTGGAAATCCGTCAATTGGGCGGGGCATGAACGAAGTGAATGGCGCGCCCGAGAGGATTTGAACCTCTGACCCCCGCCTTCGGAGGGCGGTACTCTATCCAGCTGAGCTACGGGCGCAAATTGTGATATTGGCAACGCGCGGTGTTGCCACACGTCCCTGTGGACTGGTTCCGGCCCGGCCTTCCCTGGCCGGGCGTTCCGCCGCTGCGACATGCCACCGGCATGTCGGTCGGCTGCACCCAGCTGAGCTACGGGCGCAATTTGTGTTTTGTGGCAACGCATGGTGTTGCCACAGGTCCCTGTGGACTGGGACCGGCTTGGAACCAAGCGCGGCGGACATTCTACCACCGCATGCGCGGCACGGCAGCCGTCTTGTTTTGACAGTTCCTGCCCGCTGTATCTAGCATGTCCCGAAAAACAACAGCAACCCGGCGTCCGGCACGAGGGGGCGCCCGACCCTGGAGGAGTGGATATGGCACGCAAGCTGACCTGGGGCACAGGCATTCTGATCTTCGTGGCGGGCATTCTGTTCACCGCCATGTTCAACATGGGCCTGGCCTATACCAACCGCATGGAATTCTGCACATCCTGTCATTCGATGCAGACCAACCTGCGCGAATACATGGAGACGGTGCACTACAAGAACGCCTCGGGCGTTCGCGCCACCTGTCACGATTGCCATGTGCCGCATGATTTCTTTCCCCTGATGAAGGCGAAGATCCTGGCGGCCAAGGACGTCTGGGGCGAGATCACCGGCAAGATCGACACCCCCGAGAAATACGAGGCGCATCGCTGGGAGATGGCGAATGCGGTATGGGAGAAGATGAAGGCGACGGACTCGCGCGAGTGTCGCTCCTGCCATTCCTTCGAGGCGATGGCCTTCGACGAGCAGGACCGCAGCGCGCGCAAGCGGCACGCCCGTGCCGAGGAACGGGGCGAGACCTGCATCGACTGCCACACCGGCATCGCCCACGAGGAGCCGGAAGAGCCGGAGGAGCCGGACGAAGACGCGGAAGCGCAGGAAGGCTGACATGAGCAAGAGAACCTGGATCGCAAAAGGGCTGCTGCTGTTGCTGCTGTTGGCCGGCCAGGCCGTGCTGGCGGGCGAGAAGGAGGACGAGCTGCGCGCCGCCGCCACCGTGGGCGACGTGGAGCAGATGCGCAAGCTGCTGGACGAGGGGGCGGACGTGAACGCCCCCAACAAGTACGGCAAGACGGCGCTGATGATGGCGGTGGAGAACGGCAACCTGGAGGCGGCCTCGCTGCTGGTGTCGCGCGGCGCGGACGTCAACCGCCGCACCGTGGCCGGCTGTACCGCCCTGACCTTCGCCGCCGAGAACGGCGAGAACGTCCTCTCGGCCCTGCTGCTGGAGAAGGGCGCGGATATGAGTGCGCGCACCCGCGCCGGCTGGAACGCACTGATGATCGCCAGCCGTTACGGCCTCAAGGACATGGTGGAGCAGCTCCTGTTCAAGGGCGCCAAGACCGAGGTGAAGGACAAGCGCGGCCAGACCGCACTGATGATGGCGGCCGCCGCAGGGCACGCCCCGGTGATTCGCCTGCTGGCGGAACATGGCGCCAAGATCGACGCGCGAGATGCCAAGGGACGCACCGCTCTGATGCTGGCCGCATCGCATGGCCGGATCGAGGCGATGAAGGAACTGCTGGCCCATGGCGCCGATGTGAATGCGCGCGACGAGGATGGCGCCACCCCCCTGATCTGGGCGGCGGCACAGAACCAGCCGGAGGCGGCGACCCTGCTGCTGCAGCACGGCGCGGACGTGAACGCCCGAGACAAGGAAGGCGTGACCGCCCTGATGGAGGCGGTCAATGTGCGCTCGCCGGAGATGGTCCGGTTGCTGCTGGAGCATGGCGCCGATCCGCTGTTGCGCAACAGCGACGGGAAGACGGCGATCGACATGGCGCGCAAGGGACGCAACGACAAGGTGCTGGCGGTGCTGGAGGCGCATGCCCCGGATGCCGCCAAGAAGGCGCCGGCCGCACACTGAGGGGGCAAAAAAGAGATCCCGCCGATGGCGGGATCTCGATGCAGGCAGGGAAGGTGTTGCGGCCTACTTGCTGCCCAGGGCGTGGATGATCGCCTCGTAGTCTTCCTTTTTGATCTTCTTGAACTTCTTCTTCATCTTTTTGGGCATGGTGCGCTCGCCCGAGGCGAACATCTCGAACTGGTGGCGCAGATATTCCATCCACTGGCCGCCCAGGATGCCCGCATCGTCCTCGGGATCGGTGCCGAAGTCGGCGTGGCACTTCTTGCACTTCTTCTTGAACAGCTTCTCGCCGCGCTTGACCAGCTTGGGGTCGGTCTTCTGCTCGGCGGCATGGCTCTTGAAGGTCTGCTTGGAGAAGTATTCGGCCACCGCCTCGATCTCTTCGTCGCTGAGCTTCTTGGCGACCTCGTTCATGTCGGTTTCTTCGCCGTCCTCTTCCTTGTATTTCAGGCCCGGACGGTCGCCGCTTTTGTAGTCGGCCATGGCGTCCTCGATGTACTTCGCCGAATAGCCGGCGATGTTGGGCACCTTGGGGTCGTCGCTGTTGCCGTCCTTGCCATGGCATTCGCCGCATTCCTTCACCAGTTCGTCCACGTCGGCGGAATAGGCGGTCGGAGACAGGGTCAGCATCAGCCCGGCGCCTACCAGGCTGCTGCCCAGCAGAGCGGTGGCGAAAATTTTTCTTTTCGGCATGTCGATACACTCCTTCGGTCGTGTGAATGCGCGGACGCCCGGCCATGGGTGCCGCGGTCGCTGGCGACGGGGTCGCCGGAAGCCGCAGGAGCGAACGCCGTAGCGCCAAGACCCCGCGGCCGTTGTGGGTTCGACATTGTAAATGTCGCCCGCGGGGGCTTGTCCAGTAACCTGGGTTAAGACGCTGTCGGGCCGTGCCGACCGGCCCTGGGCCGCAGAGGCCCGTCGCAACGATCGGTTGTCACCGACTGTCCTGCCTGTCGGACAGGCTCAGGGCGGATTCACCGGC
>CAZVIG010000012.1:0-14878 GCA_964627395.1 uncultured Sedimenticola sp. | reverse complement strand
CCGACGGCAAGTACCTGATCGCGCTCAACAAGCTGGCCATCGACCGCTTCAACCCGGTGGGTCCGCTGCATCCGCAGAACCACCAGCTGATCGACATCAGCGGCGACAAGATGCAGCTGCTGTACGACATGCCGGTGCCCCTGGGCGAGCCGCACTACGTGGTGGCGATCAAGGCCGACAAGCTGAAGCCGGCGATCCGTTACCGGTCCGGCTGGGACAGCCGCACCGACAAGCGTTCGCCGTGGAAGACCCGTGCCGGCCGCGAGAAGATCGTGCGCAACGGCAAGCACGTGGACGTCTATGGCACCGTGATCCGTTCCCACATCACGCCTGACATCATCGAGGTCGAGGAAGGCGACACCGTGTCGCTGCACTTCACCAACCTCGAGCGTGCCGAGGACGAGACCCACGGCTTCGCCATCTACGGCCAGAACGTGCAGCTCTCGCTGGAGCCCGGCAAGACGGTGTCCGCCACCTTCAAGGCCGACAAGCCCGGCGTCTATCCCTACTACTGCACCGAGTTCTGCTCGGCACTGCACCTGGAGATGCAGGGCTACCTGCTGGTGCGGCCGAAGGGCTACAAGGCGGCAGAGACCAAGGGCGCCGAGGGTCACGTCTACACCAAGGCCGACTACGAGAAGCAGGTGAAGACCAACCGCGACACCCAGGCGGTGATCGACTCGGTGGTGAAGTTCATCACCAGCCGCAACTACAAGGACTTCCCGCCTGTGGTGGCCCTGGTGGAAGACGCCACCGACCAGCTCGGCTTCGCCGAGGAGGCGCGCAAGAAGGCCGAGGCCTATGCGGCCAAGGGCGACTGGCAGAACGCCACCCTCTGGGCCGGCCAGCAATGGCAGTACCAGGTCAAGACCGCGGACCTCGGTCTGCGCGCCAAGACCTATCTCGAGGAACACGGCGCCAAGGTGGTGAAGTGATCATCGCCTGACGGCGACCTCGAGCCCCGGGGGGAGCTTCGGCTCCCCCCGATCACGTCTGGATTCCAATAACCTTACTTAAGGTGGTGACAAAATGAACCGAGTTAAAGTCGCAATGCTTCCCCTGGCCCTGCTGGGCCTTTCCCTGAGCGCCGGCGCTTTCGCCGATGGCGCCAATCTCTACAAGACCAAGACCTGCTGGTCCTGCCACGGCAAGGACGCGAAGAGTTCCATCATGCCCACCTACCCCAAGCTGGCGGGGCAGAACGAGGCCTATCTGCTGCAGCAGATGAAGGACATCAAGTCCGGCGCCCGTAACAACGGCCAGACCGCGGCCATGAAGGGCGTCATGGGCCTGGTGAACGAGCAGGAGATGGCCGAGATCGCCAAGTGGCTGGCCGGCCTGAAGTGAGGCAAGGGGCCGGGTGCATGCCGTCCGGTGCCGGTTGACCTTCATCAAGTACATAAGCAAACGCTCATGTTCGAATCGGGTCAGCCGGCACACGGAGTCCCGGCCATCGCAGAATCTTCTCAACGGCCCGGGAACCGGGGTCCAACACACTGAGGAATAGAAACATGAACTCGAAGCATCTGCTCATCACGGGCGCGCTGGCACTGGGGCTGATCGGCGCCGGTGCCCAGGCCGCCAACATCGTGCCCTGGAACCAGGGCGGCGGCGAGGAGGAAGAGGCGCTGCATCTGAAGCCTGACCTGGAGAACGGCCTGGACGTCTACGAGGTCTGCTCCGCCTGCCACCTGCCGGAGGGTTGGGGTACGCCGGACGGCACCTTCCCGCAGCTCGCAGGCCAACACCGCACCGTGCTGATCAAGCAGCTCGCCGACATCCGTGCCGGCAACCGCGACAACCCCACCATGTATCCCTTCGCCCTGCCCGAATCCATCGGCGATGCGCATGCGTTGGCGGACGTGACCGCTTACATCTCCAAGCTGCCGATGAACCCCGACTGGGGCAAGGGTCCCTGGCCCAAGGGCACCCCGGAGTACGAGGAGGGCGCCAAGCTGTTCAAGGACAACTGCGCCAAGTGCCACGGCGACCATGGCCAGGGCAATGCGGAGAAGTTCTATCCGCGCATCGAAGGCCAGCACTACAAGTACATGCTGCGCCAGTTCGAATGGATCCGCGACGGCAAACGGCGCAACGCCAACCCGGACATGATCAAGCAGATCAAGAACTTCACCGACAAGCAGATGCAGATGGTGATCAACTGGGTGTCGCAGCAGCCGGTCGATCCCAAGTACCTGGCGCCGTCCAAGGACTGGAAGAACCCGGACTTCGACTGAGCCGCCGCGTCCGTCGGGTGGGGGACGGATCCCCTCCCCGGCCACGGACTCCTGTTCCAAAGGTCGTGGCACGAGCGATTTCATTTAACCGGGAAAATGTGCCTCGACTGTCCCCTCTCCTCTCCGAGGGAGAGGGTCAGGATGAGGGGGAAGGACGGTTCGCTCTCGCCCCAGCTTCCCCCCACCAAGGGAAGGGGCACATACGTTTTTCGCACTGACGACAAGGGCCCTGCCGATGACGAGCGAAGCACAAAAGAAACAGACTCTGTTGGTGGCCGCGCTGATCCTGGTCGGCATCGGCCTGCTGGCGGCCATCTTCTATTCCTCGGTGTGGTGGGTGTCCCTGACCGCACCCAACTACCCCAAGGAATCCTTCCCCGACGGGGTGCGCATCGAGTTCCACGTCAATGGCGTGTTCAACGGCTGCGAGCTGCAGGAAAAGAAGGAGATCCAGGAAGAAGAGGCCCTCGACTGCGTCCACGAGATGGACACCATCAACCACTATGTGGGCATGTACCCCATCGCCGCCGGTGCGCCCATCGAGCGCGCCTTCGGGCAGTTTCTGATCACCTTCCTCGCCATCATGCTGCTGGGCTTCGCCTGCACCAAACCGAAGGCCCGCATGGCGATCCTGGGCGTCGGCTTCGGCATCCTGGCGGTGTGGATGTATCTCACCCTGTTCACCGACAACGGCATCGCCTACGAGAACAAGGGTTACATCCAGTCGCTGGTGACCGCCCTGGACCAGAACGCCGAGGAGAACGCCAAGGAGGACGAAGAAGTGGTGCTCGGTGGCATCGCCGGTGCGCTCAAGCAGTCGCTGGAGGAATCGGGCGTCGAGGTGGTGCTGCCTTCGCAGAAGGAGAAGCAGGCCGCCAAGGAGAAACCGGACGACAAGGCCTCGCTGATCCGGCAGTTGCGCGAGACCTACGAGGTGGACCGCGAGAAGTCCGGCGGCCGCATGGCCCCCTGGAACGGCAGCCTGCTGCAGGTGATGACCTGGCACTACGACAAGACCCTGGGGCGCTACTTCAACAACCGCGCCGAGATCGAGCCGCGGGTGGCGAAACTGCACACCGCCACGGTGGTGGTGTTCTGGCTGCTGATCGCCGCCATGGCGCTCCTGATCTGGGGCGCGCGGCGTAACGGCGGCATCTTCTACTGGCTGCTGGTGCTGGTGCCCATGGCGTTGCCGCTGTTCTTCGTGATCGACTACTCCGCCTGGCTGTGGTGGTACGGCCATACCCTGAACGACATGGGGGCCTTCACCGTCAAGCCCTTCATGCCGACTGTGTTCGGCAACGGAAAGGTGGCGCAGTTCACCACCCATTCCTATCCGGATACCGGCTTCGGCCTGATGGTGCTGCTGTCGCTGATCCTGGCGGTAGCGGCGTTGATCCGCCGCAAGCAGTTCCGCGACCGGGGCTAGCGATGAAGGGGGCGCTGCCGATGCGCGGCCTGTTGCTGTCGGTGGCCCTCCTCGTCTGGGGCGGCCTGGTGCTGGCGGGCGCGCCCAAGTACCCGCCCCTGCAGGAACTGGTGGACAAGGCGGAGCCCAATTCCACCCTGGTGCCGCCGCCGGGTACCTATTCCGGGCCGGTAACGCTCGACTTTCCCCTGACCATCGACGGCCAGGGCAAGGTGACCATCGACGGTGGCGGCAAGGGCTCGGTGATCTACGTCGATACCGACGGGGCGGTGATCAAGAATCTGCACATCACCAACTCCGGCGAGTCGCACAACGACATCGACTCGGGCATCCAGGTTCGGGGCAACTTCAACGTCATCAAGGACAATGTGATCGACGACTGCCTGTTCGGCATCGATCTGCAGCAGTCCGAGCACAACATCGTGCGCCGCAACCGCATCTCCTCCAAGGACATGGACCTGGGGGTGCGCGGCGACTCGGTGCGTCTCTGGTACAGCTTCAACAACAAGATCACCGACAACGTGATCCGCGACAGCCGCGACATGGTGGTGTGGTACTCGGCGGACAACCTGATCGCGCGCAACGACTCGCGTGGCGGGCGCTATTCGCTGCACTTCATGTATTCGCGCTACAACGAGGTGGTGGACAACCACTACGAGCACAACTCGGTGGGCATCTTCCTGATGTATTCCGACGGGGTGGTGGTGCGCAACAACTACATCGCCTATGCCAATGGCCCCACCGGCATGGGGATCGGTTTCAAGGAGACCTCCGGGGTGGAAATCGCCGGCAACCAGATCCTCTATTGCGCCACCGGGCTGTACATCGACGTCTCGCCCTACGACCCCGAGGCCACCAACCGCATCCACGACAACACCATCGCCTTCACCAGCATCGCGGTGGACTTCCTCAACGACTGGAAGGGCAACATCTTCGAGCGCAACTATTTCAAGGGCAATCTGGTGCAGGTGTCGGTGGCCGGCGGCGGCACCGCCAACCGCAACGTCTGGAAGGACAACTACTGGGACGACTACGAGGGGTTCGACCAGGACGGCGACGGTATCGGAGACACCCCCTATGAGTTGTACAACTACGCCGACCGGATCTGGATGGACGTGCCCTCGGCGCGCTTCTTCCAGGGCACCCCGGTGATGGCGGTGCTGGACTTCCTGGAGCGGCTGGCGCCCTTCAGCGAGCCGGTGCTGCTGGTGCGTGACGAACATCCCCGCATGTCGGCGGCCGATCGCGTCGACCTGGCACGGAGCGAGTGACATGAGCAAGCAAGCACCCACACACAAGGGGCGTCCCACCACCTCGGTGGTGCACCAGCGCGAGCGGCGCAAGTTCCTGCGCTCCCTGGCGGTGGGCGCCGGGGTGGTGGGCTTCTCGCTGCTGGGCCTGGTGCCCTCGGTGAGCGGCGCCGCCCTGCGCCTGCGTCCGCCCGGGGCGATCAAGACCCCCGACGACGAGCAGGAATTCCTGGCCGCCTGCATCAAATGCGGGCAGTGCGTGCAGGTCTGTCCCGTGGAGGCGATCAAGCTAGCGGACCTGCTGGACGGCGCCGGCAACGGCGTGCCCTTCATCGAGCCGCGCGAGCAGGCCTGCGATTTCTCCTGCGACGGCCTGCAGTGCGTGCTCGCCTGCCCCACCGGCGCGCTCACCCACGAGCTGGACTTTCCGGCCGACGCCCGCATGGGGCTTGCGCGGCTGGACAAGCCGGCGGCCTGCCTGGCGGTGCAGGGCAAGGGCTTCAAGGGGTTGGCACGCGGCGCGAACTACACCGGCAAGCTGCGTTACGAGGAGATCGACCGCTGGAACCCCATCCCGGTGGCGGAACATCCCTACGACCTGGAGATCTGCGACCTATGCGTGCGCCAGTGTCCCATCGAGCAACGCATCACCGCCTGCGAGGAGAAGCGCCAGGCCGGCGAGGAGAAGCCCACCGCGCGGGTGGCGATGCAGGTGGGCCACGAATGTCCGCCCAAGCACGCCATCGAGCTGCGTCCCATCGACAGCAAGGACGGGGTGCGGCGCATGCAGCCGGTGATCCTGGACGGCTGCGTGGGCTGCGGGGTGTGCGAGATGATCTGTCCGGTGGGTGGCGACGGGCCCGGCGAGGCGGCGATCGTGATCGACATCCATCAGAACACCGATACCCGGAGGGGCTGACATGAACTACATCAAGGAATCCCTGTCCCAGGTGCTCGGCAACGACCCCACCCGGCCGAAGAAGGAGGAACAGCCGGAGCGGCTGAAGCAGATCTACGAGAGCAAGCGCAACAAGCTCAGCAAGGCGGACCTGATGGCCATCGAGCACCACAGCCACGTCTGGGGCAAGTGGATGCGCCGTCGCTGGATCACCCTGATCCTGATCAACCTGCTGTTCGTGATCTCCTACCACTTCGACGTGCAACTGGTAGAGGGGGCGCTCACCGCCTCGCGGGTGATCGGCTTCCACTTCGCCGACCTCAACTCGGCGCTGCAGGTGATGCTCGCCTACAAGCACGTGGTGCTGAACCTGGTGATCGGCACCGCCACGGTGTTCGTGCTGTGGTTGCTGCTGGGCGGGCGCACCTTCTGTTCCTGGGTCTGCCCCTATCACCTGCTCTCGGAGTGGGCCGAGTACCTGCACCTGTGGCTGGTGAAGAAGAAGATCGTCAAGAACCACGTCTTCCACCGCAAGACCCGTGCCTTGCTCTATGTGGTGTTCGCCCTGCTGGCGCTGCTCACCGGCTACACGGTGTTCGAGACCATCTCGCCCACCGGCATCCTCAGCCGCGCGCTGATCTACGGCCCCGGCATCGCCCTGGTGTGGGTGGGTGCCCTGCTGCTGTTCGAGGTGTTCGTCTCGCGCCGCGCCTGGTGCCGCTACGTCTGCCCCATCGGCATCACCTATGCGGTGGTGGGGACCCTGTCGCCGGTGCGCATCGAATACAATGCCGAGTCCTGCCACCACGAAGGGGACTGCCGCAAGGTGTGCCTGGTGCCGCACGTGCTGGACCTCACCATCCGCGGCCGCGCCCACGACGTGACCCAGGAGGTGACCTCCGACTGCACCCGCTGCGGCATGTGCGTGGACATCTGCCCCACCAACTCCCTCAACTTCAAGGTGAAGGGACTGGACCGTTTCCTCTGAGCAGCGACGAGCGATGATCGAATTCTCCGGCGTCACCAAGCGCTTCCGCCGCCACGAGGTGCTCAAAGGCATCGACCTGCGCATCCAGCGCGGCCAGCGGGTGGCGCTGGTGGGATCCAACGGGGCGGGCAAGACCACCCTGATCCGCTGCCTGCTGGGCCAGTACCGGCACCAGGGCGAGGTGCGGGTGGACGGCCTGTCGCCGCGCCGCCAGCGCGAGCAGGTGCTCGCGCGCATCGGCTTCGTGCCCCAGCTCCCGCCGCCGCTGCGCATGCCGGTGGGCCAGTTGGTGCGCTTCGCCGCCAGCCTGTGCCATGCCGATCCCGAGCGCATGCACCAGGTGGCCGACCGTCTGGGCTTCGATGCGCGCCGCTTCCGGCGCCAGCCCTTCGTGAGGCTTTCCGGTGGCCAGAAGCAGAAGCTGCTGATCGCCATCGCCCTGGGACGGGATACGGACCTGCTGGTGATGGACGAGCCGGCGGCCAACCTGGACCCGGACGCCCGCCATGCCCTGTTCCAGCTCCTGGCCGAGCGGCGCGAGCAGGTGGCGATGCTGATCTCCAGCCACCGCCTGGACGAGGTGGCCTCGCTGGTGAACCGGGTGGTGGAGATGGACCAGGGCCGCATCGTGCTGGACGACGAGGTGGTGGACGCGGTGGACATGAGCAGCCGCCTGGCGGTGCGCGTGACCATCGGCCATCCCGAGGCCGCCTTCGCGCGCGCCATCGGCGACTGGGGCTTCACCGAGGCGGGTGATCCCTGCCGCTGGGAGGGGGTGATCGCCGGCCCCGACCGGCTGCGCTTCTTGGGCATGATCTCGCGCTACGCCGCGTTGCTCACGCGCCTGGAGATGCGCGAGCTGGACCGGGAGGGCTCCGCCGATGCGGCCTGAGCCGATACCGCTGCTGGCGCTGCTGTTGCTGCCGCTGTGGCTGGCCGGCTGTTCCGACTCGCCGCAGACCGGCCCGGTGCCGGTGCACTTCGACCGCGACATCTGCGCCCGCTGCCGCATGGTGCTGAGCGATCCGCGCTTCGTGGCCGAGGTGCGCTGGTTCCCGGCCGAGGGGCGCTCGCGGGTGGAGAAGTTCGACGACATCGGCTGTGCCGTGTTGTGGCTGGAGGAGCAACCCTTCCGCGACGACCCGCGCACCGAGATCTGGGTCGCCGACCATCGCAGCCGCGACTGGATCGATGCGCGCCGCGCCTACTATGTGCCGCTCAAGGGCTCGCCCATGGAATACAACCTCGGCGCCCAGGCCGACCCGGCCCCCGGGGCGCTGGATTTCCAGCAGGCGAAGGCGCGCATCCACGAGGTGGAGGCACGCTTCAACGTGCATGGCGAACAGCTGCGCCGGCGCCTGGAGGAGCAGGCGCGGCGGCGCGCCGCGCGCAGCGGGGAGCAACGCCCATGAAGCATCTCTGGCTCACCGCCTGGAGCGACCTGGTGGAGTCGCTGCGCGCGCGCTGGTTCGCGGTGTATGCCCTGGTGTTCGGCGGCATCGTGGTGATCCTGTTCGCCTTCGGGCTGTCGGAATCGCGCATCATGGGCTTCACCGGGCTGTCGCGCCTGCTGGTCACCTACATCCAGCTCTCGATGGCGATCCTGCCCATCTTCGTGCTCATCACCACGGTGCGCTCGGTGGCCGGCGACCGCGAAGCGGGCATCTTCGAATACATGCTGTCGCTGCCGGTGTCGCTGCGCGCCTGGTACTGGGGGCGCTTCCTGGGGCGCTTCGTGGTGGTCTTCCTGCCGGTGTTCCTGGCGATGGCGGGGGCGGTGGTCTGGGGCCTGGCCAAGGGCTCGCAGATCCCCTGGACCCTGTTCGTCTACTACAGCGGCCTGCTGATGGCGCTGGCCTGGTGCTTCCTGGGGATCGGCATGCTCATCTCCAGCCTGGCGCGCTCCTCGGACGTCGCCCAGGGCGCGGCCTTCCTGGTGTGGCTGCTGCTGTTGCTGTTCCTGGACCTGATTCTGCTGGGGGTGCTGATCCAGGAGCGACTGCCGGCGGACACCGCCGTGATGATCGCCCTGGCCAACCCCCTGCAGGTGTTCCGCACCGCCAGCATGATGCTGTTCGATCCGCAACTGGTGCTGCTGGGGCCCACCGCCTATGTGATCCTGGACCGCTTCTCGGTGGCGGGCTATATCGCCTGGGCGGTGGCCTACCCCATGCTGTTCGGCACCCTGGCGGCGGCCCTGGGCTACTGGGTGTTCCGCCGCAGCGACCTTCCATGAAGGGCGTCGGACGACAGGGCTGGCGCGTCCTGTTGGTGGTGGTTACGCTGCTCCTGCTGGGGCTGCTGATCGGCCGCCTGCTGCGTCCGGGGCCGCTGCCGCGCACTGTGCTGGCGCCGGACCCCGACTGCGATCTGCGCGCCGGTCCCTGCGCCCTGGCGGTGCCCGGCGGCGGGCGGATCCGCTTCGGCATCCTGCCGCGCGAGATCCCGGTGGGCAAGGAGCTGAAGCTGGAGGTGTGGCTGGAGGGACTGGAGGCGAAGGCGGTGACCGTGGACATCGACGGCGTGGACATGGCGATGGGGCTCTCGCCCTATCCCCTGCGGCGGGACGGCCCCGGCCATTTCAGCGGCCCTGGGGGTCTCAACTTCTGCAGCCGCGGGATCATGGAATGGGAGGCGCGGGTGATCGTGCGCCAGGAAGGGCGCGAGATCGTCGCCCCCTTCCGCTTCATCACCCAGGCGCCGGACCCGGCCAGACCCCTGGCGGCCGGTGGAGCCGGAGGAGGCACGCGATGAGAGACATCGTCGGACGGCTGCTGTGCATTTTCGTGTGGGCGCTGTCCGCCGGTACGGCGGGCGCCGACGACACCGGCCGGCCGTTGGCCCTGCAGCCGGGCGACTGCGACCACCCCGGACCCAACATGGACCTGCGCGGCTGCTCCTTCGCCGGGCGTAGTCTGCCGGGGCTGGATCTGAGCAACAGCCGCCTGGACGGGGTGGACCTGAGCAACGGCCGCTTCCCCGGCTGCCGGATGTGGAACACCGTGTTCGTGCGCGCCGACCTCAAGTGGGCCAGCTTCGTGGACTGCGAGCTGAGCCAGGCGGATTTCGCCCATGCCGACCTGTTCCACACCACCTTCGACGGGTCGCGCATGGACGGGGCGCGGCTGTTCCGCGCCAACCTGTTCGGCGCCAATCTCAACGAGGTGAGCGCGGCGCAGGCCGATTTCACCCACGCCTACATGAAGGACGTGGCGATGGAGGAGGGCCGCTTCGACGGCAGCGACTTCAGCAACGCCTTCATGCAGCGCGCGGTGCTGATCGGCAGCAGCCTGCGCGGCGCGCTGTTTTTCGAGGCGGTGCTCACCGGCGCTGCCCTCGAGGAGGCGGACCTGAGCGGCGCCGACCTGGAGCGCGCCCTGGTCAACGGCGCCCATTTCAACGACGCCATCCTGGTCGGCGCCGACTTTCAGGCGGCGCGCATCAACAATGCGGTGTTCGACGGTGCCGACCTGACCGGCGTGCGCCACCTCAACCTGAAGCCCGAGAGAACCGAGCCATGAAGATTCGATACCTGCTTCCGCTGTTGATATTGCTTCCGGGCCTGACGTTCGCGGCCCCGGCCAGCGAGGCCCAGCTCGCGGCCATCGCGCGCATGGGCGAACTCAACGGCATCGCCCTGGAGTGCCGCTTCGTGGACCAGGTGCGGCGCATCAAGCAGGAGCTGATCGCGCGCCTGCCCAAGCAGCGTGAGCTGGGCGCCTGGTTCGAGGAGAAGACCAATGCCAGCTTCACCGCCTTCATGAGCGAGGGGCGGCCCTGTCCGGCGCTGTCCGATTTCGAGAAGGACCTGGATGCCGCGGTGCAACAGCTCGACGAGGCCTTCCCGCGATGAGCCGTCGCCTGCTGCTGTCCCTCTGCCTGCTGCTGGCGGCCTGGCTGAGCCCGGCCCTGGCCGGCGACGACCTCAAGGTGGTGGTCACGGTCAAGCCGGTGCACGCGCTGCTGGCCGGGTTGATGAAGGGGATCGGCGAGCCGCTGCTGCTGATCGACGGCGAGCAGAGCCCCTTCGACTACCGCCCCGATGCGCGGGCGCGCCAGGCGCTCGAGAGCGCCGATCTGGTGGTCTGGGTGGGCCCCGAGCTGGAGCACTCCCTGCAGCCGCTGATCCGCTCTCTGCCCAAGCGCGTAAAGGCGGTGGAGCTGCTCGCCGACGAGGACCTCAAGATCCTGCCCTCGCGCACCCGGCCCAAGCAGCGCAATCCCTTCTTTTGGATGGACGACCGCAACGCCATCATCCTGCTCGACGAGCTGACCGAGGCGCTGATCGCGGTCGATCCGGAACGCGCCCATGTGTATGCGCGCAACCGGCGGCGCCTGCTCAAGCCGCTCAAGCGCATCGACCGGGAATACGAATACGGCTATCGCGGCCTGCAGGTGGGCACGGTGGCGGAGTTCTACGACAGCCTCTACTACTTCGAACAGGCCTATGCCCTGCCGGTGGTGGGCCATGTCGCCACTACCCCGCTGGACGGCATCGACACCGCGCGGGTGCTGGCGCTGCGCAGCCGCATGCTGGAGTACAAGACCCGCTGCCTGCTGCTGGACCGCGGCATGCCGGCGAAGGAACTGGAACTGCTCACCACCGGGTTGAAGTTGCGCACCGCCGAGATCGATCCGCTGGGGCTGCAGTTCCCCGCCGGCGAGGACCTGTACCTGAAGCTGATGCGCCAAGCCACCGACGTGATCAAGGGCTGCCTGCAAGCGGACATGGACGAGGCGGCGCGTGCCCGCGCCCGGGCGGATGCCGACTTCATCCCCGCCACCGAGCGCATCGGCGGGCGCTTCCTGCTCACCGACCAGTTCGGGCGCCTGGTCAGCGAGGAGGACCTGAAGGGCCACTGGTCGTTGATCTACTTCGGCTACACCCACTGCCCGGACGTCTGCCCCACCTCGCTGAGCACCATGACCCAGGCGCTGAAGCGGCTGGGGCCGCGCGCCAAGCGCATCCAGCCCTATTTCGTCACCGTCGATCCGGAGCGCGACACCGCGCCGGTGATGCGCGAATACGTGCAGTACTTCGATCCGCGCCTGATCGGCCTCACCGGTCCCCCGGAGATGGTGCACCGCCTGGCGGAGCAGTTCGGCGTGCGTTTCGAGAAGGGCGAGGCGGACCCCGAGCATCCGGACCAGTACGCCATGGACCACTCCGCCAGCCTGTTTTTGATGGCGCCGGACGGCCGCTTCGTGACCAAGTTCGCCTACGGCATCAGCGCCCAGACCTTGGCGGACAAGCTGGCCGAGTACATCCGCTGAGGGTCAGCGATCGGGTTCGGTGTCGGCGTCCGTCACCTCGCTGGCGGGCGGCTCGGCCCACAAGCTGCCGAGGGGGAACTCGATGGCGTCGAAGGGCGGCTGGCGCACCGGCGCGTTGCCCTCCAGGCTCTCCAGCAGCAGCCAGTGCGGCGAGCCCTGGGCGGTGTCCAGGCGGTACACCTCCAGGGTCTGCAGGTCCGGGTCCACCAGCCACAGGTGGCCGACCCCTTCCCGCGCATAGATGGGCATCTTCAGCACCCGGTCGACGCGGGCGGTGGAGGGGGAGAGGATCTCGCACACCCAGTCCGGCGCCAGCTCGAACCAGGCGGTCTCGGGCAGCCGCGGCAGGCGCTCGCGGCGCCAGCCCGCCAGGTCCGGCACCAGCACGTCCTCGCCGAGGTGCAGCTCCGGCTCGTCCAGGATCCACCAGCCGCCGGGGCCGCCGATACCGCCGTCGTAGGGGCCACCCACCTGGTAGCCGAGGGCCGAGTAGGCGCGCGCATGCCGTGGCGCCGGGCGCGGATGTGCATGCAGCTCCCCGGCGATGATCTCGCCGACCTGGTGTTCCGGCAGCGCCAGCAGATCCTCGTAGCTGGCCTTGCGTCTGGCGGGTCGTGACATGGCGAATCCCTGGACGAGCTGAGTTCCCGAAGTCTAACAGAGCCGCCTGCAAGGGCGGATGCCGTGCTCAGGGGCTGAGCCCCCAGAGGCCGGCGAGGAAGGCGAGGCTGAACAGGGCATAGAGGCGTCCGGTGAGCGGGGTGAGGGCGTGGCGCCGCTGCGGCGGCGCCTGCAGCAGCCGCAGCGGCTGCCACAGGGCCGGCAGGGTGAGCGCCAGCGCCAACACCCCCGGCAGCAGGCCGGCCATATAGAGGCCGAGGGCGGAGAGATAGACGCCCGCCAGGAGCAGCCGGTAGAGGCGCACCGCCCGCGCCTGTCCCAGGCGCACGCTCAGGGTGCGGATGCCGGCGGCGCGGTCGGCCTCCAGGTCGCGCAGCTCGTTGCTCAGCAGCAGCAGCGAGGCGAGCAGGCTGAAGGGCAGCGACAGCCAGAGCACCCGCCAGCCGAAATGGCCGGTGATGGCGTAATAGGCGCCGCCCACGAACAGCACCCCCATGAACAGGAACACCAGCGGCACCCCCAGGCCGCGCGACTTGTAGTCCAGGGGCGGGGCGGCATAGCCCCAGGCGCCCGCCAGTCCCACCAGGCCCAGGAGCGCCAGCGGCCAGCCGCGCAGGCTCACCAGATAGAGGCCGATCACCATCACCAGGGCGAACAGCAGCCAGCCGATGCGCGCGTTGCGCCGGATGCGCCGGCGCTGCGCGGCGTCGAAGCCGGGCCGGTGCAGGTCGCCGTGGTCGTTGACCAGGTTGACCGCCGCCTGCAGCAGCAGACCGGCCAGCATCACCAGGGCGATCGGCAGCGGCGTCCGGTAGCCGTCCTGCCAGGCCAGGCTGGCCGCCAGGCCGCAGCCGGCCAGCGCCACCACCAGGGAGAAGGGGCGCAGCGCGCTCAGGAAACGGGTCTTGTCGGGCCGCATGCCGGGCATGGCTCAGTCGTCCACGGTGGAGAGATAGGCGAAGATGTCGCGCAGCTCCTCGTCGCTGAAGTCGTTCAGCAGCTCCTCCTCCGGGTCGTCCTCGTCGTGGATGCGGATGCCCTTGCGGAACTTCTTCACCTGCCGCCAGAGGTAGTCGGTGTACTGCCCGGCGAGCATGGGCACGCCCTTCTTCGGTCGCCCCCAGCCCTCGCGGCCATGGCAGCTCCCGCACTCGCGGCGGTACAGCTTGCGGCCCTTCTTCACGTCACCGGGGGCGCGCGGGATCTGCATCAGATGCTTGGATTCGAGCAGGCGCGCATAGGCGTCGAAGTCGGGCGCCTTCTCGTCCACCGGCGGCAGCTTGGTCTTGAGCTGGATGCGGCTCAGGTACTGCGCGATCTGGTAGATGTCCTCGTCCGGGAGCTGGCGCTTGTCCACGTGCTCCACCATGGGCAGGTTGGGCCGCTTGCGGTCCTGGAACAGATGCAGTTGGCGCATCAGGTACTCGGCCGGCTGTCCGGCGATGCGCGGATACTCGCCGCCCTTGCCGCCCTGGCCGAATTCCCCGTGGCAGCCGGCGCATTCCTCGTTGATCTCCTCGCCGATGTCGGGGTCGTATTCGTAGGCGAGGGCGGTGGTACAGAAGGCGAGCAGCAGCAGCGACAGGATCCGGGTCTTCATCGTGGTTCTCGGGAATGGTGTCCGGGAATGCGGAACGGTGCGACAAAAAGGGTAGGCGAAGCGGTCGGCGGCGCCCTTGACCAATATCAACCGCGGCGCCGCGTGGTCAAGCCCCGGCCGGCTGGTCTATCATGGCCGCACCCGACAGCGGCCGAAGCGGGACCTGACCACCATGGGACGAATCATCAGCATAGCCAACCAGAAGGGCGGCGTGGGCAAGACCACCACGGCCGTGAACCTGGCCGCCTCGCTGGCCGACATGCGGCGCAAGGTGCTGCTGATCGACCTCGACCCCCAGGGCAACGCCACCATGGGCTGCGGGGTGGACAAGCACGAGCTGGAGGTCTCCGCCCTGGAGGTGTTGCTGGGCGAGGTGCCGGCGCGCCAGGCCATCCTGCCCTCGGTGAACGAGCTGTTTCATGTCCTGCCCTCCAACAGCGACCTGACCGCCGCCGAGGTGCGGCTGCTGGACGCCCCGCTGCGCGACCGCCGCCTGGGCCTGGCCCTGGAGCCCGTGCGCGATGAGTACGACTACATCCTGATCGACTGCCCGCCCTCGCTGAACATGCTCACCGTCAACG
>CAZVIG010000011.1:2449-15114 GCA_964627395.1 uncultured Sedimenticola sp. | reverse complement strand
GCTCGCCCTGGAACGAGAAGGGGATGAAGCAGCCCAAGCTGCACACCAAGAAGTACCTGTTCATCTCCGACGACCTGCACCACCAGTACAACCAGAGCCGCCCCGGCAATCCCAAGGGGGGCATGCTGTGCCAGGACTGCCACACCACCATCGACATGCATGGCGACGGCAATATCCCCGGCACCACGCTGGCGCAGGTGGAGATCGAATGCCAGGACTGCCATGGCACCCCGGAGAAGTTCCCCTGGGAGCTGCCTCTGGGCTATGGCGAGGAGTTCAAGAAGGACCTGAGCAAGGCCCCGCCGCGCGGCCTGGCGCAACAGCCGTTGCAGCAGACGGCCGCCTTCGCCACGGTGTACGACAAGGATGACGGCTATCTGCTGACCGCACGCGGCAACCCCTTCGGCAACGTGGTCAAGAAGGGCAAGAAGGTGATCCTGCATTCGGCCACCGGCCAGGACTTCGAGGTGCCCATCCTCAAGCAGATCAAGCTGGACGGTACCTGGGTGGATCAGAACGCCATGGTGGCCATGAGCCGGGTGAAGAAGCACAACGAGAGCCTGGAGTGCTATGCCTGCCATGCCTCCTGGGTGCCGCAGTGCTATGGCTGCCACGTGCAGATGAACTACGGCAAGGACAAGAAAGGCAAACCCTACCACGACACCGACTGGATCGCCTCGGGCAGCAAGCGCAATCCCGACGGCTCCACCGCCGAGTCGGCGCTGGGCACCAAGGGCATCCAGAGCCCGGGCAAGGCCTTCGAGACCCGCTCCTACCTGCGTTGGGAGGACCCGGTGCTGGGGATCAACGGCGAGGGCCGGGTGACCCCGCTGATGCCGGGCTGCCAGGTGGTCTATACGGTCATCGACCGCAACAACAAGACCATCGCCCTCAACCAGGTGGCGAAGTCCGAGGACGAGCGGCGTGAACTGGGTCAGAAGCGCACCCCGCTGGGTATCGACATGGCACCGGTGCAGCCGCACTCGGCGCAGCGCAAGGCGCGCACCTGCGAGTCCTGCCACAACAATCCCAAGGCCCTGGGCTACGGGATCGCTGGCGGTGTCTTCCAGACCCGCTATGTGGAGGACATCGTCGAGGACCTGATCGACCAGAAGACCGGCAAGCCGATTCCCAAGAACGGCAACTACAAGATCCAGATCCCCAAGATCGCGGACCTGGATTTCGACTGGTCGACCATCATCAAGGACGGCCAGCAGGTGCAGACCGTCGGCACGCACTGGCCGCTGTCCCGCGCGCTGCCCAAGGAGATGCGTTACGGCATCGAGCGCACCGGCCTGTGCATGGGCTGCCACCGCGAGATGACCAACGCCGAACTCTGGGCCAAGGTCTCCACGCCGGGACGGCTCACCGATCAGCAGCACATCGAGATGCTGAACAAGCTGCTGCGCACCTACGCGGCATCCAAGGGGAAGTGAGCGCCGAAGCGACCGGGGTCGTCCTCAGCGGAGGACGGCCCCGGTCGTGAACCCTGCGGGGCATGGCATCATGGTCCGGATTGCCGCTGTCATCGGGACGTATCCAATGAATACCGCCATCGTCAGATACCTGTTGCCCGGCCTGCTGTGCCTGGGGCTGTCGCTCCCGGCCGCCGCGGGCCCGGCGCCGCAAGGGGCCGAGGGGCTGCCGCCCATCATGCACGTCGATCCGCTGGACGAAGGGCGGGGGTCGGCCCTGCATCGCGGCGGCAATCCGCACCGCCGGCTCACCCCCGAGCAGCACCTCCGCGTGGCGGCCCAGCATCTGGCCGCCGGGCGCGTGCCGCAGGCCCTGGCGGCGCTGGGGCAGGCGTTGTCCCAGTATCCCGACTCCGCCGAGCTGCACGGTATGCGCGCCAGCATCGAGCTGCAGCGCGGCGATGCTGGATCCGCGCTGGCGGACCTGGAGGCCGCGGTGCGCCTGGACCCGGACAATGCCCTGTTCCGGGTGATGCGTGCACAGGCCTATCTGCGCTTCGACCGCCGCAAGGAGGCGCTGGCCGACCTGGACACGGCGGTGCATATCGCCCCCGATCTGGTGCCGGCCCGCTTCAATCGGGGCAGCCTGCTCGCCAACCTGGGCAGGGAGCGGCAGGCCCTGGAGGACTTCGACTATCTGGTCAGGCGCGATCCGAAACTGCCCGCCCCCTATTTCAATCGCGGCGCCATGTACCACGCCTTGGGACAGGAGGATGCCGCACGCGCCGACATCCAGACCTTCATCCGTCTCTCCGAGGCCGAGGACTGGAAGCAGGCGGGGCGCGATCTGCTCAGGGCCTGGGACCGACAGGCACGGGATGGCGGTCAGAACGAGGCGGCCAGATGAAAGGATGGTGGCTGCTGCTCGCGGCGCTGGCCGGTGCCGCCTGGGGCGGCGGGGTGGACTTTCGCACCCTGCTGGATGAGGCCGGCATGGAATTCCAGGCGCCGGCGGGTTTCGAGCCGCTGCCGGTGGCGCCGGATTTCGTGATGCCCTACGAGGCGCGCTACCGCAGCCGGGATGGCGCTCTGGAGATCCGCTACGCCATCCGGCCCATCGGGCGCATCGAGATCGACTACGAGGACCCGCACAACGCCGCGCCGGCGCCCAACGACCTGTTCAACATGCTGTTTCGCGCCCTCAGCGAGACGCTCGCCGAAGGGCACCAGGTGCTGAGCCGCGACTTTCCGGTGAAGGTGGCGCGCGAGCGGTTCCGCGCCGGCTGGGCTGCGGTGGGGGTGTTCGACCTGGTGCCGGGAGTCAGCGACCGCTATCGCCAGGGCATGCTGTTCGCCCTGCATCAGAACGACAAGGCGGATGCTTACATGCTGTTTCTCACCAACGACCTCAAGGGACAGCAGGCGCGCATCGAAGCGGCCCAGACCAGCCTGCGCTTTCGAACCTTCGACAGCGACATCCACCGTCCGCCGATGCCGGACGAGCTGAAAAAGCTGCCGATGATCCCCGAGCGGGGAGGATCCTGATCAGGAACCCGACTGCGCGTACTGGCGGATGATGCGGCTCACATAGCCGCGCGTCTCGGCATAGGGCGGGATGCCCTTGTACTGCCGCACCGCCTCCTCGCCGGCGTTGTAGCCGGCCAGCACCAGCTTGAGATCGCCGTCGAAATGGCCGGTGAGCCATTTCAGATAGGCCATGCCGCCGAGCAGGTTCTGCAGCGGGTCGTGGATGTCCTTCACCCCGAAGCGGCGCGCGGTGCCCGGCATGAGCTGCATCAGGCCCACCGCCCCCTTCGGCGAGCGGGCGCGCGGGTTGAAGTTGGACTCGGCGCGGATCACCGCCAGCACCAGCTTCGGGTCCAGATCGAAGGCGGGCGCCAGCAGCTTCACATAGCGCTCCACCAGGGCCGGATCGGGGCGCTTGCCCAGCCGGGTGGTGGGGCAGAGCGGGTCCGGTCGTGGTGTCACGTGCTGCAGACGGGCGAGGATGTTGGCCGAGGTGCGATCGCCCGCCTCGGCGCCGCGCCGGAACCAGGCCACCGCGACCCCGCGGTCGCGCTTCACTCCACGCCCGTTCAGATAGGCCCAGCCCAGGTGGTAATAGGCCTCCGGCTTTCCCGCCAGGCTGGCCAGGCAATACAGACGAAAGGCCCGCTGGTAATCGCGCGGCGCGCCCAGGCCGCGCTCCGCCAGGCGCGCCTGCGCCAGGTGGTCGCCAGCGGGAATGGCGTTCTCCGCGGCCGGCGTCGGGGCGCCGAGCAGCAGCAGGGAGAGGGCGGCAATCGGCCTGATCGCTTTCATGGGTTCCGGGTCAGTCCTTTATCCCCAGAGGGTAAGCAAGAAACGGACCTCTGCGGAGATTTTTCGGGAAAACAATCATATGGCAAGCGACCTCCGGCGCGCCAGCGGAGTAGTGTAAAGCGAACGGACACTTTCTCCATTTGGAAGAATTGGCAGCGAAGGGAAAGGGGATGGCGCAGGATGTCCGTGAGACCCGTTTGCGTTTTTTCCGTTACGTTGCCGCTTCCGCGCAGGCTTTCATGCGGCATGGCTTGGTTATTTCAATGCACACCGCGAGATGCTGGCATCGGGCGCGGGCTTCTGGCAGATTGGGGGCGACAACAAGGCCGAGGGCCGCTCACCAAGAGGAGGCGACATGCGCACCAAGATCCTGCTGAAGGAAGCCGATCTCCCCACCCATTGGTACAACGTCGTGGCCGACATGCCCAACCCGCCGGCGCCGCCGCTGGGGCCGGACGGTAAGCCGGTGGGCCCTGATGCCCTGCAGGCGATCTTTCCCGACGCGCTGATCGAGCAGGAGGTGAGCCGCGAGCGCTGGATCGAGATTCCCGAACCGGTACGCGAGGCGCTGGATCTGTGGCGGCCTTCGCCGCTGTTCCGGGCGCATCGTCTGGAGCAGGCGCTGGGCACGCCGGCGCGCATCTATTACAAGAACGAGTCGGTCAGCCCGGCCGGCTCGCACAAGCCCAACACCGCCATCGCCCAGGCCTGGTACAACCGCCAGGAGGGCATCCGCCGCCTCACCACCGAGACGGGGGCGGGGCAGTGGGGCTCCTCGCTGGCGCTGGTGGGGCAGATGTTCGGCATCGAGGTGCGTGTGTACATGGTGAAGGTGAGTTACGAGCAGAAGCCCTACCGCCGCACCATGATGCAGACCTGGGGCGCCGAGGTCTTCGCCAGCCCCACCGACATGACCGAGGCGGGACGGAGGGTGCTGGCCGAGCATCCCGACTCTCAGGGTTCGCTGGGGATCGCCATCTCGGAGGCGGTGGAGGAGGCCGCCAGTCGCGACGACACCAACTATGCCCTGGGCTCGGTGCTCAACCATGTGCTGCTGCACCAGACGGTGATCGGCCAGGAGGCGAAGAAGCAGCTCGAGCTGGTGGACGACTACCCGGACGAGGTGCATGCGCCCTGCGGCGGCGGGTCCAACTTCGGCGGTATCGCCTTTCCCTTTTTCGCCGACAAGGCGGCCGGGCGCGAGGTGCGCCTGGTAGCGGTGGAGCCCACCTCCTGTCCGACCCTCACGCGCGGCGCCTATGCCTACGACTTCGGCGACAGCGTGGGCCTGACCCCGCTGCTGCGCATGTACACCCTGGGACACGACTTCATGCCGCCGGGCATCCACGCCGGCGGCCTGCGCTACCACGGCGACTCGCCCCTGGTGAGCCAGTTGCACCACGAGGGGCTGGTGGACGCGGTGGCGGTGCCGCAGCTCGAGACCTTCGAGGCGGGAGTGCTGTTCGCACGCACCGAGGGCATCATCCCGGCGCCGGAGTCCTGCCATGCCATCGCCTCGGTGATCCGTTCCGCCCGCGCCTGCGCCGAGAGCGGTGAGCCGAAGACGATCCTGTTCAATCTCTCCGGCCACGGACATTTCGACATGGGTGCCTACGAGCGCTATTTCCGCGGCGAGCTGCAGGACTTCGACTTCCCCGAGGAGGCGCTGGCGGACTCGCTCGCGCACCTGCCCAAGGTGGCGGCGGAGGGCTGAGGCCGGCGCATCGGCGGAACGACCGATGCAGCATCACGACTTCTTTCTCTATCTGCCGCTGATCCTGCTCGGCGCGCGCCTGTTCGCCGAGCTGGCGATCCGTTGGCAGGCGCCGCCGGTGTTGGGCGAGCTGTTGGCCGGGGTGGTGCTGGGGCCCAGCCTGTTGGGGTGGATCGCGCCCGACCAGGCGGTGCGCCTGATGGCGGAGATCGGGATCATCCTGCTGCTGTTCGGGGTGGGCCTGGAGACCGACGTGCGGCGCCTGGCGCGCGCGGGTCGGCAGGCGCTGGCGGTGGCGCTGGTCGGTTTCTTCACCCCGCTGGTGCTGGGGGGCGGCGTGGCCTGGGCGCTGTTCGATCTCCCGCCCCTGGTGGCGCTGTTCGTCGGGGGCACGCTCACCGCCACCAGCATCGGGATCACGGTACGGGTACTGGCCGATCTCGGGCGGCAGCATTCCCAGGAAGGTCAGGTGGTGCTGGGCGCCGCGGTGATCGACGACGTCTTGGGCGTCGTATTGCTGGCGCTGCTCTACGAGTTCGCCATCGGCGGCGGCATCAGTCCGGGTAACGTGGGTCGGGTGGTGCTGTTCATCCTGGCCTTCTTCGTGCTGGCGCCGGTGGTGGCGAAGCTGATGGCCCTGCTGGTACAGCGCTTCAGCCGCTCGTCGCGCATCCCCGGTCTGATCCCGGCGAGCATCGTGTCGCTGGTGCTGCTGTTCGCCTGGCTGGCCGATGCCCTGGGTGCCCCGGAGCTGCTGGGTGGCTTCGCCGCCGGGCTGGCGCTGTCGCGGCGCTTCTTTCTGCCCTTCGGTGTGGCGTTGCATCAGGACGAGGCCTTCGCCGAGCGCATCGAGCGCGAGATGAAGCCTATTCTCTATCTGTTCACGCCCATCTTCTTCGTCTATGTGGGACTGTCGCTGAACCTGCGCGAGATCGACTGGGGTTCGCCTTTCATCTGGGCCTTCTCCGGAGTGCTGCTGGTGGTGGCGGTGCTGGGCAAGATGGCGGGCGCGCTGTGGCTGAACGAGAGCTGGGCACGGCGCGGCATCATGGGCATCGCCATGATTCCGCGCGGCGAGGTGGGCCTGGTGTTCGCCGAGCTGGGAAGGGTGAGCGGCATCCTGAACAACGAACTCTATGCCGGTCTGCTGATCGTGATCGCAGTGACCACCCTGATCACTCCCTTCTTCATGAAATGGTATTACGGGCGTTTCGAGGCGCTGTTGCCCAGCGAGCCCTGGGTATGAGCGGCCCGGGGCCGTGATAACATTCCAGGTCCGTGCACGTTCTGGGCCCGCAACATGATCCGACTCCTGCTGGTGGATGACCACGCGCTGTTCCGATCCGGCATCCGCAGCGTCCTCGACGATGCCGCCGACATCGACGTGGTGGCCGAGGCCTCCAGCGGCGAGGAGGCCCTGGAGTATGTGCGCAATACGCCGCCCGATCTGGTGTTGATGGACATCAACATGCCGGGCATGGGAGGTATCGAGGCCACCCGCAAGATCGCCACCAGTTGGCCCGAGGTGGGCGTCATCGCGGTCACCGCGCTGAGCGACGATCCCTTTCCCAACCAGTTGCTGGACGCCGGGGCGCGCGGCTTCCTGTCCAAGGGCTGCGACGCCGAGGAGCTGTTCACCGCCATTCGCACGGTGGCGCGCGGGCGCCATTACCTGTCGAAGGAGATCGCCGACAAGCTGGCCCTGGGCACGGTGGCCGGCCAGGACGAACGCTCGCCGCTGTCGCGGCTGTCGCCGCGCGAGATGCAGGTGATGCTGATGATCGTGCGCGGCGAGAACAACCGCGCCATCTGCGACACCCTGTTTCTCAGCCCCAAGACGGTGTCCACTTACCGCCATCGGCTGTACGAGAAGCTGGACGTCAGCAACGACGTGGAGCTGACCCACTACGCCATCCGCCACAAGCTCATCGACCCCAGCTCGTGAACCGCACCCCCGTCTTCGACCCGGACTGCCGCCGCTGCCCGCGCCTGAGCGACTTCCTCGACGCGGTGGCCGAACGCCATCCCGACTACCATGCGCGCCCGGTGCCGCCCTTCGGCGACCCGGCGGCGCGCCTGCTGGTGGTGGGGCTGGCGCCGGGGATGCACGGGGCCAACGCCACCGGCCGCCCGTTCACCGGCGACCATGCCGGGATCCTGTTGTACCGCACCCTGTACCGCCACCGCTTCGCCAGCCGTCCGGAATCGGTTTCCGTCGACGACGGTCTGGAACTGATCGACTGCCGCATCACCAACGCGGTCAAGTGCCTGCCACCGCAGAACAAGCCTGCTGCGACCGAGGTCAACGCCTGCCGCGACTACCTGGCCGCGGAACTGGCGGGCCTGCCGGACGGCGCGGTGCTGGTGGCGCTGGGCGCGGTCGCCCACAAGTCGGTGGTCGCCGCCCTGGGCCTGCGCCAGAAGGAGCATCCCTTCGCGCATGGCGCCGAGCACGCCCTGCCGCGGGAGATGCGCCTGCTCGACTCCTATCATTGCAGCCGCTACAACACCCAGACCCGGCGCCTGACCGAGTCCATGTTCGACGCCGTCTTCGCCCGGGCCCGCGCCCTGCTCGATGCCTGAGAAGCCGTCCTTCGACCATAAGGCCTTCCTTGCCACCCTGACCCACCGCCCCGGCGTCTATCGCATGCTCGACGCCCAGGGCGAGGTGCTCTACGTGGGCAAGGCCAAGGATCTGGCGCGCCGGGTGGCCAGCTATTTCCGCCGTCCCGGCAACGCGCGCATCGCCTCCATGGTGGCGCGCATCCATGACATCCAGATCACCGTCACCCACACCGAGGCGGAGGCGCTGATCCTGGAGAACCATCTCATCAAGGCGCATCGTCCGCGCTACAACGTGCTGCTGCGCGACGACAAGAGCTATCCCTACATCTATTTGTCGGACGACGAGTTCCCGCGCCTGGCCTTCCATCGCGGCGCGCGCAGCGGCGGGGGGCGTTACTTCGGCCCCTATCCGGGGACCGGCGCGGTGCGCGAGACCCTGAAGCTGTTGCAGAAGCTGTTTCCGGTGCGCCAGTGCGAGAACAGCTATTACGCCAACCGCTCGCGACCCTGCCTGCAGTACCAGATCGACCGCTGCAGCGCCCCCTGCGTCGGCTTCGTGTCCAGGGAACGCTATGCGCAGGACGTGCGCGACACCGTGCTGTTCCTCGAAGGCAAGGCATCCGACGTGATCGACCGCTGGGTGGCGCGCATGGAGGCGGCCGCCGAGGCGCTGGAGTTCGAGGAGGCGGCGCGCCTGCGCGACCAGATCGCGGCCCTGCGTTCGGTGCAGGAGCGCCAGTACGTGGCGGGCGAGCGCGGCGATCTGGATATCGTGGCCGCCGCCAGCCGGGGCGGCGCGGCCTGCATCCAGCTCTTCCAGGTGCGGCACGGACACAACCTGGGCAACAAGACCCTCTATCCGCGCAACAGCGAGGGCGCCGAGGAGGCGGAGCTGATCGGCGCCTTCCTCGGCCAGTACTACCTGGAGCGCCCGGTGCCGGCGGAGATCCTGGTGAGCGTGCTGCCGCCGGATGCGGAACTGCTGGAACAGGTGCTCGGCGAGCGGGCAGGGCGCAAGGTGCGGATCGTGGCGCGGCCGCGCGGCGAGCGCGCGCGCTGGCTGAAGATGGCGCGCACCAATGCGGAGACCGCGCTGGAGGCGCGTCTGGCCAGCGCCTCGGCCAGCACCCGGCGGCTGGAGGCGCTGCAGCAGGCACTGGAGCTGGACGAGCCGCCGCGGCGCATGGAGTGCTTCGACATCAGCCACACCGGCGGCGAGCGCACCGTCGCCTCCTGCGTGGTGTTCCAGGACGGCGCCCCCCTGAGCAGCGACTACCGCCGCTTCAACATCCAGGGCATCCAGGCGGGCGACGACTACGCCGCCATGCGCCAGGCCCTGCAGCGGCGCTATGCCCGTATCCAGGCCGGGGAGGGGCAGATGCCCGATCTGTTGTTGATCGACGGCGGCAAGGGGCAGCTCAACGCGGTGGCGGAGGTGTTGCGCGATCTCGGCATCGACGACCTGCTGCTGCTCGGCGTGGCCAAGGGACCGGACCGCCGTCCCGGCATGGAAACCCTGTTCTTGTTGGGGCAGGAGCGGCCTCTTATACTGCCGGCCAACTCCCCGGCCCTGCATCTGGTGCAGCACATCCGCGACGAGGCGCACCGCTTCGCCATCACCGGACACCGCCAGCGCCGGGGCAAGGCGCGCAGCCGCTCGCCGCTGGAGGAGATCCCGGGGATCGGGCCCAAGCGGCGCCAGCGGCTGCTCAAGCACTTCGGCGGCCTGCAGGGGCTGGCGCGCGCCGGAGTCGAGGACATCGCGCGGGTGGAGGGCATCAGCGAAAAGCTGGCGCACGCCATCTATGCCGCCTTTCACGGTGAAGAATGAACAACCTCTACAGCCTGCCCAACCTGCTCACCCTGGCGCGCATCCTGCTCATTCCGGTGTTCGTGCTGGTGTTCTATCTGCCGGTGTCCTGGTCCGCGCCGGCGGCCACCGCCATCTTCATCGCCGCCGCGGTCACCGACTGGCTGGACGGCTATCTGGCGCGGCGCATGCATCTGACCTCGCCGCTGGGCGCTTTCCTCGATCCGGTCGCCGACAAGCTGATGGTGGCCACCGCCCTGGTGGTGGTGCTGCAGCAGGACCCGCAGCTCTGGCTGGCGCTGCCGGTGATGGTCATCATCGGGCGCGAGATCACCATCTCGGCGCTGCGCGAGTGGATGGCGGAGCTGGGCCAGCGTGCCCAGGTGGCGGTCTCGGAGATCGGCAAGTTCAAGACCGCGGCGCAGATGACCGCCATCGCCCTGCTGATCTACCGCGAGGACCTGTGGGGGCTTCCGGTATATCTGGTGGGCGAGGTGTTGCTCTACGTGGCGGTGATCCTCACCCTCTGGTCGATGGCCATCTACCTGCGCGCGGCCTGGCCGCAGCTCGCCGGACCGCGTCCTGCGCAACCCCCGGCAAAGGGACGGGAATCCGGCTTGACAGGCCCGGGGGAATCCATAGAATAGCGGCTCGTTCGGCGGGAATAGCTCAGTTGGTAGAGCACAACCTTGCCAAGGTTGGGGTCGCGAGTTCGAGTCTCGTTTCCCGCTCCAGATTCCCATAAACCCCGCGCGCACGCGGGGTTTATGGTTTCAGCGCCACGATCATCACGGCCGAGTGGCAGAGTGGCTATGCAGCGGATTGCAAATCCGTGTACCTCGGTTCGACTCCGGGCTCGGCCTCCATAGTCAGACAGCGCCCACCGCGTCGGAAAACTGCGTTTTCCGGCAATCGGTGGGCGTTTTTCGTTTGGCCTCGGTGCCACCCTCGTCATTCTCGACAGCGCCCCTTGGAACTCGTGGCCACAGAATGTAGTCTACATGGCGTGGACTACGGTCATCCGCCATGGAGCGCCACCATGCATGCCACCAACGTCAGAAATCTGAAGAAGAATCCCTCGCTCGCCCTCCGCCAGGCCGAGGAATCCCCGGTGCTGGTGCTCAAGGGCGATCAGCCGAATGCCCTCATCCTGCATCTGGACAGCGCGCTGCTCGACGGCGAGCAGTCGGCCCGCCCGGCGCTGGCCGCCGCCCTGTTCAAGGACGGGACGCTCTCGCTGGGGGCGGCCGCGCGTCTCAGCGGCATGCCCTTGCAGGATTTCCTGCAGTATCTGGCCGAGTTGGGCATCGACGTGGTCCGCCCGGACGAGACCACGTCGCTGGAAGAAAAAGACCTCACCGCATGGCTCGCATCGTAATCGCGGACGCGGGTCCGCTGATTGCGCTCGCCGGAATCGACGCCCTCGGGATATTCCGAAGTCTGTTCGGCCAAGTGACCGTCCCGGACGCGGTGGCTGGGGAATGCACGGCCAAGGCGGGCGCCGACGCGGAACGGATCGCGGTCGCCCTGGCCGACGGCTGGCTGCTGCGTCGAGTACCGGGCCCCGAGGCACCGAAGCTCCCGCTGACGCCCAGTCTGGGTGCGGGAGAGAGCGAGGCCATCGTATTGGCGATGGCCGAACCGAAGGACCGGCTGTTGATCATGGACGACCGTCTGGCACGCCGCTATGCGTTGCGGCGGGGGCTGTCGGTGATCGGCACGGTGCGGCTGCTGGACCTGGCGGAGGCGCGGGGTCTGGTCGAGAGTGCGGCGCAGTGCATCGAGGCCATGGCGGCCAACGGCTATCGCATCTCGCCCCAACTGCTCGACAGGGTGCGGGAAGGCAGCGAAGACAAAGGCTGATGATCCATCATCCGGCGGTTCGGCGCGCCCGTACCGCCTGAGCCGCGCTTCGCTTTTCCATTCGTACTCCGTTTGTTCTATACTGGCCGCCACGTAGAACGAAAGGAGTACGCCATGCTGCCCCTGGCCCAACCCGACGCCAGCGACGAGCCGTCCGGGACCCCGGCGGTGGTGCGGCTGGCCGGCATGCTGAAACGTCGTTACCGGGACCGCATCACCGGTGAGCTGGTGCTCCCGGCGCAGCCCGGTCGTTACGCGGCGCTGCCGTCCGGGCTGGATCCGGCCATCGCCGGGGCGTTGCGGGAGCGCGGCGTGACCCGCCTCTACAGCCATCAGGCCGAGGCCTGGCGACGGGCGGCGGTGGGGGAGCATTTCGTGGTGGTCACCCCCACCGCCTCGGGCAAGACCCTGTGCTACAACCTGCCGGTGCTGCAGGCGCTGCGCGAGGGCGACGCCAAGGCGCTGTATCTGTTTCCCACCAAGGCCCTGGCCCAGGATCAGGTGGCCGAGCTGCTGGAGCTGAACCGCGCCGGCGGGCTGGGGGTGCGCGCCTTCACCTTCGATGGCGACACCCCGGCCGACGCCCGCGTCGCGGTGCGTACCCGCGGCGACGTCGTGGTCTCCAATCCGGACATGCTGCACCAGGGCATCCTGCCGCATCACACCCGCTGGGCGAGCTTCTTCGAGAACCTGCGCTATGTGGTGATCGACGAGCTGCACACTTACCGCGGGGTGTTCGGCTCCCACATGGCCAATGTGCTGCGCCGCCTGCAGCGGGTGTGCCGCTTCTACGGCAGCGACCCGCAGTTCATCTTCTGCTCCGCCACTATCGCCAACCCGGCGGAGCTGGCGCAGCGGCTGATCGACCGGCCGGTACAGGCGATCACCGAGAGCGGGGCGCCGCAGGGGGAACGTCATCTGCTGTTGTGGAATCCGCCGGTGATCGCCCCTGATCTGGGCATCCGCGCCTCCAGCC
>CAZVIG010000011.1:0-2349 GCA_964627395.1 uncultured Sedimenticola sp. | reverse complement strand
CGCCTCCAGCCTGCCGCTGGATCAGTACATCGTACGCAATCCGGACTTCTTTCTCGGTGCCTCGCCGGAACAGGCGCGTATCGACCCGGACCAGCTCCTGATCCTGCTCGATCATCTGCGTTGTGCGGCCTTCGAACTGCCGTTCCAAGACGGCGAACGCTTCGGCGGACAGGCGGTCGACGAACTCCTGGCCTGGCTGCAGGAGGAGGGGGTGCTGCACCACGAGGGAGACCGCTGGCACTGGACCGCGGACAGCTACCCGGCAGGCTCGGTCTCGCTGCGCTCGGTGGCGGAGGGCAACTTCGTGGTGATCGACATCAGCGGCGGCGGTCAGAAGGTGATCGCCGAGGTGGACTACAGCGCCGCGCCCATGACCCTGTACGAAGGCGCCATCTATCTGGTGCAGGCCCGCCCCTACCAGGTGGAACGGCTGGACTGGGAAGGCCGCAAGGCCTTCGTCACGCCCACCCGGGCCGACTACTACACCGATGCGATCGACTACACCCGGCTCAAGATCCTGGAGCGTTTCGAGCGCCGCGAATCGTGCCGCGCCGTCACCGCCCACGGCGAGGTCCACCTGGTGCGGCGCATCCCCGGCTACAAGAAGATCCGCTATTACAGCCACGAGAATGTCGGATTCGGCGAGATCCGCCTGCCCGACCAGGAGATGCACACCAGTGCGGTCTGGTGGGAGCTGCGACCGGGCGAGCTGGAGGCGCACTTCGCCTCCCGTCAGCAGGCGCTGGAGGGCTTTCTGGGAGCCGCCCATGCGCTGCATCATGTGGCCGCGCTGCGCCTGATGACCGAGGCGCGGGACCTGGGGCGCGCCGTGGGCGACGGCGATGCGCGCTGGTTCGCCACCGTGGGCGCCAGCGGCCGCGGCCAGATGCGCGATCTCTCGGGCCAGGAGATCGCCCCGGACCACCACGGGCGCTTCCGCCCCGCGATCTTCCTGTACGACAACTATCCTGGCGGCATCGGCCTGTCGCAGCCGTTGTTCGAACAGGCGGCTCAGGTCGTCGAGGGAGCTGCCGAGCTGGTGGCCGGCTGCGACTGCCGCCACGGCTGTCCGGCCTGCATCGGGCCGGTGCTGGGGTCCGATGCCGTGCCCGACGGATCGCCGCGGGATGCCGCCCTGCGCGTGCTGGGTCTGTTCGGCGAGGCGGAGGCGTCGGCATGTCTCTGAGCGCACGGCTCGACCGGCTGCGCCGCGAGGCGGGGGTGGTGCCGACCGGGCAGGGGCGGCCCGCCGGCGATGTCGCCGACCGTCTGGCACGGCTGCGTCGCACCAGCGGCAGTCGTTCCGCTGCCGAAGGGCCGGGCGACGCCCGGCTGGCCAGGCACCTGGGGGGCGAACCGATCGCCCCCGGCTTGTTGCGCCTGGAGGCATGGCTGCCTTTGCCCCATCCGGGGCTGGCCGATCTGCCGCGCTGCCTCTCCGGCCTGCCGGAGGCGCGTCGTCTGGAGGCCCCCGACTGGGTGATGCTGGATACCGAGACCACCGGTCTCGCCGGCGGCACCGGTACCATGGTGTTCCTGCTGGGGCTGGCGCGGGTGGAGGCGGGACGGCTGCGGCTGTGCCAGTACCTCCTGTCGCGCCTGGCGGGCGAGGGCGCCTTGTTGGAACAGGGACTGACCTGGCTGGGCGAGACCGCCGGCCTGGTCAGCTATAACGGCAAGTCCTTCGACCTGCCGCTGCTGCGCACCCGCGCCCGCCTGGCGGGGCTGTCCCCCGAGGCCTGGGAGCGGCCCCATCTCGACCTGCTGTACGGGGTGCGTCGCTGTCACGGCGACCACTGGCCGGACTGTCGCCTGGCCACCGCCGAACGGCGTCTGCTGGGCGTACAGCGGCGCCATGACCTGCCCGGGAGCGAGGCACCGGCCGCCTGGCTGGCGTGGCTGCGCCGGGGCGACCCCATGCCGCTGCGCCGGGTGCTGGAGCACAACCGCCAGGACCTGCTGTCGCTGGCAGGGCTGGTGCCGGTGCTCGCCGGGGTGCAGCGCGGCGAGCTGCGTCCCGATGCCGCACCGGGCCGCATCGCCCGGGCCTGGCTGCGGCATGGCGACAGCGAGCGGGCGCGCCAGTTGCTGGAGGCCGGCGCGGCCCGCCTGGACGCGAAGGAACGACGCCTTCTGTTCCGTCTGCAGCGTCGTGCGGCCGATACCGATCGCCCGTCTCAGGCGCTCGCCGGCCCCCGTGTTCGGGAGCGGGAATCGCCCAACCTCGCCCTGCCTTTTTGAGCAGGCGGGTGCGGGCCCGTGGCGGCCCCGCTACAATGCGCGCGCACCATCAGCCGCCCGGATGGCGAAACTGGTAGACGCAGCAGACTTAAAATCTGCCGGCCATTG
>CAZVIG010000010.1:0-15206 GCA_964627395.1 uncultured Sedimenticola sp. | reverse complement strand
CCTATCTCTACACCGACGGCGAGTTCTGGTACTTCATGGACAACGAGACCTACGAGCAGTACCAGGCCGACGCCACCGCCATGGGCGAGGCGGTGAAGTGGATCAAGGAGCAGGACGTGTGCAACGTCACCCTGTGGAACGGCCAGCCTATCGCGGTGGAGGCGCCCAACTTCGTGGTGCTGGAGATCACCGAGACCGACCCGGGCCTGAAGGGCGACACCTCGGGCGGCGGCGGCAAGCCCGCTACCCTGGAGACCGGCGCCGTGGTGCGCGTGCCGCTGTTCGTGCAGACCGGCGAGAAGATCAAGGTGGACACCCGCTCCGGCGAGTACGTCAGCCGCGCCAAGGAAGAGTGAAACAGCGCCGGATCCGCGGCTGGCGGCCCGGCGCCGGCCGGGAGGTGCTGGCCGCGCGCGCCCTCATGCTGCGCCGTCTGCGCCATTTCTTCGAGGCGCGCGGCGTGCTGGAGGTGGAGACCCCTCTGCTGGGCGCGGCCTTCGGCACCGATCCTGCCATCGAGCCCCTGGAGAGCCGCTTCGTCGGACCCGGTTTCCCTCGCGGGCGGCGGCTGTTCCTGCAGAGTTCGCCCGAGTTCTTCATGAAGCGCCTGCTGGCCGCCGGCAGCGGGCCCATCTATCAGGTGTGCAAGGCCTTCCGCAACGGCGAGGCCGGGCCGCGCCACAACCCCGAATTCACCCTGCTGGAGTGGTACCGGCCGGGCTTCGACGCCGCGGCCCTGATGGCCGAGGTGGCGGAGCTGGTGCGGGCGTTGGTGGAACGGCCCGACCTACCGGTGGAACACTGCAGCTATGCCGAGCTGTTCGGCCGGCACCTGGACATCGACCCCCTGGCGGCGGATGCACAGACCCTGCGCCGCTGCGCCCTGGAGCACGACCTGCTGGGCGCCGAGCAGATGGACCTGGACCGCGACGGCTGGCTGAACCTGCTGATGACCACCTTCATCGAGCCGCAGCTCGGCCGCGAGGGGCTGACCTTCGTCACCGACTATCCCGCCAGTCAGGCCTCGCTGGCGCGGCTCAACGCCTGGGATCCGCGCACCGCAGCCCGCTTCGAGCTGTACTGGCAGGGGATGGAGCTGGCCAACGGCTTCGAGGAGCTGGCCGATGCGGAGGAGCAGTCGGAACGTTTCGAGCAGGAGAACTGCCATCGCTTCGGCGCCGGCCAGCGGCCGATGCCGGTGGACGACGCCCTGCTGGGCGCCCTGGAGGCGGGTATGCCCGACTGCGCCGGGGTGGCGCTGGGTCTGGACCGGCTGCTGATGTGTCAGCTCGGGGTGGACGACATCGACCGGGTGCTGGCCTTCTCCCTGGCGCGGCTGTAGCCCGTTAGTCGCCGATCTTCTCGCCCATCCGCACCCGCCGGCCCGGCAGGTCGTCGGGCAGGTCCACCGCGTGCTGGGTGTTGAGCACGATCACGGTGGAGCCCATGTTGAAGCGGGCGATCTCCTCGCCGCGCGCGAAGCGGGGGGCCTCGGCTCCCTCGTAGCGCCAGCGTTTCAGCTCGTCGGCGCGCACCTCGCCGTGCCATACCGTCTGCATGCTGCCCACGAAGATGGCGCCCACCAGGATCACCGCCATGGGGCCGCGCGGGGTGTCGAAATGCAGGATGACGCGCTCGTTGCGCGCGAACAGGCCCGGCACCAGTTGCGTGGTGGCCTCGCTCACGCTGAACAGGTCGCCGGGTACGAACACCATCTCGCGCAGGGTGCCGTCGAGCGGCATGTGCACCCGGTGATAGTCCCGCGGCGACAGATAGATGGTGGCGAAGCTGCCCGATTCGAACTGCGATGCGAGATCGCCGTCGCCCGCCAGCAGGGCGTACAGGCTGTATTCATGGCCCTTGGCCTGCAGCAGGCGGTCGTGGCGGATACGGCCCGCCTGACTCACCTTGCCGTCGGCCGGGCTGGCCAGCCCCTCGGGGGCGATGGGGCGAGCGTCCGGCTTCAGCGCCCGGGTGAAGAAGGCGTTGAAGCTGGGATAGGCGTAGGGGTCCTCGATCGCGGCCTCGCTCATGTCCACGTCGTAGTGGTCGAGGACATAACGGATCAGGGCGTTCTTCAGCCAGGGCGTCTCGCTGCGCGCGAGGCGGTACATGCCGGCGGAGAGCAGGTGCTGGGGCAGCACGCGCAGCAGCGCGGTGGACAGGCGGTCGCCCAGGCCGGGGGTGGTGTCGTCTTTCATGGAATCGAGGGTGTCGAAAACGAGGCGCAGACTTTCGGCCATCCGCGCCGCCTTGTCCAGCGGCAGGGTGCCCAGCAGGCGGCCGCGGGGGTCCAGCAACAGGGCGGTGGTGCCGGCCGCGCTGGTGCAGGGGCGGGTGCGCAGGGCATCGCCCAGTCCGGCCTCGTCCAGCAGCGCCTGGCGCTGCGAGGCGGGCAGGACATGCACCCCGGCCCAGTCGTAGAGCCGCCAGGGGCTCTCCTTTGCCGGCGGCCAGGCGGAGAGCAGTACCAGGCGCAGCCGCCGCTGCAGACGCGGGCGGTCGGCGATGCGGTTGTACACCTGGATGTAGTGGCGCAACAGATCGTCGCATTCGCCGCCGGGCTCGCCGGCCAGGAGCAGGCTCCAGTGGCCTTCCAGGGCGCGCCGCAGCGGTGCGGGCAGGTTCGTCAGGACACGCGGCGCGTCCAGCATGCGCAAGCCGGCCTCCTCCAGGCGGTCCACCTGGTAGAGATGGCCCAGGTAGTAGCCGAGCAGGAGCGCGGCTACCGCCGCCGTCATCAGGCGCAGGCGGCGCCAGCCCTTGCCGCGGAAACGGCGCAACTCAGTGCTGTGCCAGCAGCCTTTCGGCGGCCGGCAGCGCGGCGCCGCTGTGGATCTCCGCGCCCATGTCGCTGAGCACGCCGTCCAGCGCCGCCAGGCAGAGGGTGATGTTCTCCACGCGGCTGGCATGGCCCATCAGGCCGATGCGCCAGACCTTGCCCGCCAGATCGCCCAGGCCGGCGCCGATCTCCAGGTGATGGTCCGCCAGCAGGCGCGCGCGCACCGCGGCGTCGTCGGCGCCGGCGGGGATGCTCACCGCGTTGAGCTGGGGCAGTCGTGCGGCCTCCGGCACGATGAACTCCAGCCCCATGGCCTCCAGGCCGGCGCGCAGGATGCGGTGGTTGTCGCGGTGGCGCTGCCAGGCGTTCTCCAGCCCCTCCTCGCGCAGCATCAGCAGCGCCTCGTGCAGGGCGTACATGGCGTTCACCGGCGCGGTGTGATGGTAGGCGCGGCGCGCGTTGCCGCCCCAGTAGGCCATGATCAGGTTCATGTCCAGGAACCAGCTCTGCACCTTGTGGCTGCGGTTGGCGATCACATGCTGGGCGCGCTCGCTGAAGCTCACCGGGGAGATGCCGGGCACGCAGCTCAGGCACTTCTGGGTGCCGGAATAGATGGCGTCGATGCCCCAGTCGTCCACCCGCAGCTCGCAGCCGCCCAGGGAGGTCACCGCGTCCACGATCGCCAGGCAGTCGTGGCGGTGCGCCAGCTCCACCAGGGTCTTGGCGTCGGAGAGGGCGCCGGTGGAGGTCTCGGCATGCACGAAGGCGAGCGCCTTGGCATCGGGATTCGCCTTCAGCGCGTCCTCCACCTTGCCGGGATCGACCGGCATGCCCCAGTCGTCCATCACCATCACCGCCTCGCCGCCGCAGCGTTCGACGTTCTCCTTCATGCGCCCGCCGAACACGCCGTTCTGGCACACGATCACCTTGTCTCCCGGCTCCACCAGGTTGACGAAGCAGGCCTCCATGCCCGCCGAGCCCGGCGCCGAGATGGGCATGGTGAGCTGGCTCTCGGTCTGGAAGGCGTACTGCAGCAGGGCCTTGATCTCGTCCATCAGGTCCACGAAGGCGGGATCCAGATGGCCGATGGTGGGGCGCGCCAGCGCCTCCAGGATGCGTGGCGGCACGTCCGAGGGACCGGGGCCCATGAGGGTGCGTTGCGGCGGATGGAAGGGGGAGAATGGCATGGTGAATGTCCGGGTTGAGAGAGGGGTGGCGCGAGTATATTGACCGGTGGAGCGCGGTCGCAACCGGCAAAACCGCGCATTTGCTACGGCAGGAGAATGGCATGGACGAGGAGACCAGGAAACGCTGGCGCGAGCGCATGACGCCCGAGCAGTACCACGTCTGCGGCGAGCGGGGCACCGAGCGCCCCTTCAGCGGCAAGTATTGGGACCACAAGGCACCGGGCGTCTATCGCTGCGCCGGCTGCGGCGAACCGCTGTTCGGATCCGACGCGAAATACGATTCCGGCACCGGCTGGCCGAGCTTCTACGCCCCCATTTCGCAGGAGGCGGTGGAGGAGGAAGAGGACCGCAGCCACGGGATGTTGCGGGTGGAGGTGCACTGCCGCCGGTGCAAAGCGCATCTCGGGCATGTGTTCCCCGACGGGCCGCAACCCACCGGCCTGCGCTACTGCATCAACTCGCTGTCGCTGGACTTCGCGCCGGCGGAGGAAGGCGAGGCCTGATCGGTGGGCTCAGTCCGCGGCAGGGAGCTGCAGGATCATCTCCACCTTGCGGCGGCTCCACAGGCCGCCGCCGGGGGCGGGGCGCTTCATGTCGTTCCAGATGGCGGCGGTCTGTTCCGGAAGAATGGCGTTGGCGGCGTATTCCTCGGCCTCGCGGCGCAGGGCGCGCAGGTAGGCCTGTTCGCCGGCCAGCACGATCAGTTCGTTGAGGTTGAGGATTTCGCCGCCTTCCTCGGCCAGGGCCTCCAGCGCCTCCTCGGGCGAGAGGCGCGCCAGCAGCTCGCCGGCCAGGGTGGCCAGGTCGGGCGCCTCGCGGCGCTTCGGCATGCGCAGCTCGATGTCGCGCAGGCGCTGGCGCACCAGCGGGACCACCTCGCGCGTGACCGGGGTGCTTAGGTCGGGAAAGCGCTCGTTGAAACGCTCGATGGCGTCGGCCACCTCGGTGGCGGTATTGAGCCGGTCCCAGGCCTGATGGGCCGGTATCCATTGCCCGGCGATGAGGATGCGCGGCTCTTCCTCGGCGCCGGCGTCTGCGGTGTCGTTCATGTCTGGCTCCATTTTTCAACGGCCTGTTGGCATTCGGCCAGCATAGCGGCCGCGGCTCTCAGGGCTTGAGGGTGTCGCCCAGGCCGAGGGTGAAGCGGGCGCCGCCCAGCGGCGAGGCATCAATGGCGATATCGCCGCCGTATTGGGCCAGGATCTCGGCCACCATCGCCAGGCCGATGCCCTCGCCGGGGTGACGCTGGTCGGCGCGCACCCCGCGTTGCAGGATGCGCTGTGCCTGCTCCGGCGGGATGCCCTCGCCGTCGTCCTCCACCACCAGTCGCGGCGGGCTGGCCGAGCCGCTCAGGCGCACCCGGCTCCGGGCGTGGCGAAAGGCGTTCTCCAGCAGGTTGCCCAGCAGCTCCAGCAGATCGCCCTGGTCGATTCTGGGTGCCAGCCCCTCGGGGAGGTCCAGTTCCAGGGTCACCCCGCGCGCGGCATGCAGGCGGGCCAGGCCGCGGCCGATGCGTTCCGCGAGGGGGCGCAGCGGCACCGGCGGCGACAGGCCGGTGCCGCCGGAGACCGCGGCACGCTGGCGCTGATAGCCCACGATCTCGTCGATGCGGCTCACCTGTTCCTCCACCAGGCGCGCCAGCTCCGGGCAGTCGCGGGCCTCCTCGGCGGCGCCGCGCAGCAGGGTGAGCGGTGTCTTGAGGCTGTGCGCCAGGTCGGCCAGGCTGTTGCGCACCCGCTCCTGGCGCGCCTGCGCCTGCTGCAGCAGGGCGGAGAGGTTGCGGGTGAGGGGTTCCAGTTCCACCGGCACCTTGCGCGGCAGTTCGCTGGCGTCGCCCCGTTCCACCCGCTTGATCGCCTCGGCGATGCGGTACAGGGGCGACAGGCCCCAGCGCAGGGCGGCCAATTGCAACCCCAGCAGGAGCAGGCTGAGCAGGCCCAACCAGCCCCAGAGGGTGGCGCGGAACTGCTGTTGTTGCGCCTGCAGGGCGCCGGTATCGCTGGCCACCGTGATCAGGTAGGGCAGGGGCCGGCCCTGCAGGTCGTCCCAGGCGATCGCCTGGTCCAGCAGCATCAGCCCCTCGCTGCGGTACAACCGGGTGCGGCCGGTGGCCAGAGGGGGGGATGCCGGCAGCTCGCGCCCCAGCAGGGAACGGGAGTGCCAGCGGTAGCCGTCCTGCAGCCCGACGATGCGGGCGTAGCGGCCGGCGTCGGGCCGGTTGAACTGGGGGTCGGGGAGGTCGTCGGGCATCCGCAGGCGCCCCTGCGCGTCCTCGCGGGCGGTGGCCAGCAGGGTATAGACGGCGGCCTGCAGCCGTTCCGCCAGGGCCGTCTCGCTGGCGCGCCGGAAGGCGGAGTCCAGCGACCAGCCGGCCAGCCCGGCGAACACCGCCACCAGCAGGGTGCCGACCAGCAGCAGGCGGCGGCCGATGGAGGGCTTCATGCGTCGACCGTGCGGAAGCGGTAGCCGCGCCCGCGCAGGGTCTCGATGGGACGGCGGCTGCCGTCGGGGTCCAGCTTGCGGCGCAGGCGGCCGACGAACACCTCGAGCACATTGGAGTCGCGGTCGAAGTCCTGGTCGTAGATGTGCTCGATCAGCTCGCTCTTGGAGATCACCCGGCCGGCGTGGCTCATCAGGTATTCCAGCACCCGGTATTCGTGGCCGGTGAGATCCACCGGCCGGTTGTCCACCCGGACCTCCTGGCGGGCAGTGTCGAGGCGGATGCCGAGCCCCTCGATCACCGGGCTGGCATGGCCCGCGGCACGGCGCAGCAGGGCGTTCACGCGCGCCGCCAGCTCCTCGAAGTGGAAGGGTTTTACCAGATAGTCGTCGGCGCCCGCCTCCAGCCCCTCCACCTTCTCCTGCCAGGCGTCGCGGGCGGTGAGGATCAGGATGGGGAAGCTGCGTCCTTCCTCGCGCAGGCGCCGGATCAGCTCGATGCCCGAGATCCCGGGCAGCCCCAGGTCGATGATCGCCAGGTCCATGGGATATTCGCGCCCCAGGAACAGCCCCTCCTCGCCGTCGCCCGCCGCATCCACCGGGAAGCCGCGCTCTTCCAGGCGCCTGGCGAGCTGCTCGCGCAGGGCGGTCTCGTCCTCCACCAGCAGGATGCGCATCTCAGCGGCGCGGCTCGCGGAAGCGGTACTCGCGGCGCGGACGCTCGCGGTGCCAGCGTTCCTCGCGCCCGCGCGGCCGGTGTCCCTCTTCGGGACGCACGCGATAGCGTCGCACCCGTCCCTCGGGGGTCAGGATGCGCACGTTGTAGGTCTCGCGGCCCTCCTCGTCGCGCAGGGTCTCGGCGGAGAGCACCCGGCCGTCGTAGCGCGAGCGCGCCTCCGACACCGCCTCGTCCAGGGAGTCATGGCGCGCGGGCGCGGGCCCGGCCAGTCCCAGGAGCAGCGGCATCAGGAGCAGGAGGCGCTTCGGCATGGCGGTGTCCCGTTCAATCGATCGGCCGGACCGTGACCCTCACCCGGATGCGGTCGCCCGGATCGTGGTCCATGCGGGTGTGGAAGATCCGGCCCTTGTACCGGTATTTTACACGGTAGCCGATGATCTCCTCGCGCTCCGAGACCCGGTCGAAGGATTCGCAGCGGCGACGGTGTCGGGGGCGGTAGTCCGCCAAGGTGCCGTCGTGGCGCAGATCGTTGGCGATGGAGGCGCCCAGCAGCCCGCCGGCAACGGTCAGCGCGGTCTTGCCGGAGCCGCGGCCGAACTGGTTGCCCACCACGCCGCCGACGATGGCCCCGACCAGCGGTGCGGTATAGGACTCGTGATCGTGGCGTACGCTGTAGGCGTCGTCATCATAGTCGTCCCAGCAGCGTTCCTCGGGGTGACGCACGCGCACCGTCTCATAGATGGGGCGGGCGCTGATCACCCGGGCGCTGTCCACATAGCTGTGGCCCTCGCGGTGATGCGGTTTCTCCCAGCGGGGGGAGGCGCCGGCGCAGCCGGCGATGCCCAGGCTGAGCAGCAGGGACATGAGTGCGATCGGTTTCTTCATGGCTCTTCTCCTTCTTGCAATCGGGTTCTCCACCCGTGGAGAAAAGCCTGGCACAGGTTTCCTGAACGGCCGCTGAACGGCCCGTCACTCGAACATGGGGGCGTTCACCAGGAAGTGGGTGGCGATGCTGGCGGCGTAGCCCAGGGCGATCACCGGCGTCCAGCGCAGGTGGCCGAAGAAGGTGTAGATGCCCCGCGCCTGACCCATCAGAGCCACGCCGGCGGCGGACCCGATGGAGAGCAGCGAGCCGCCGACCCCGGCGGTGAGGGTCACCAGCATCCACTGGCCCTCGCTCATGGGCGGGTTCATGGTGAGCACCGCGAACATCACCGGGATGTTGTCGATGATGGAGGAGAGCAGCCCCACGGCGACATTGGCCTCGGTGGCGCCCCAGCCGGTGTACATCACCTCCGAGACCATCGCCAGATAGCCGAGAAAGCCCAGGCCGCCGACGCAGGCGACCACGCCGTAGAAGAACAACAGGGTGTCCCATTCGGCGTGCGCCACCTGGCGGAAGACGTCGAAGGCCACCGGGCTGCCCAGGGCGCCGTTGCCCTGGTCCTGCAGCAGGCGGCGTTCGCGCAGCTTTACGTAGTACCCGAAGAACTGCAGATAGGAGAGGCCGGTGAGCATCCCGATCACCGGCGGCAGACCCAGCAGGCTGTGGAAGGTGACCGCGGTGACGATGGTGGCGAGAAACAGCACGATGATCACCAAGCCGCCGTATTTCATGGTCACCGCCTCGCCGGCGCCCTGCGGCTGGGCGCGGCTGACCACGCGCGACATGATGGCGGCGGGCAGCAGCCAGTTGACCAGCGCCGGCAGGAACAGATGGAAAAAGGTCCAGAAGTCGATCACCCCCTCGGGGGTGCGGATGCCCTTCTGCCAGACCATCAGGGTGGTGATGTCGCCGAAGGGGGAGAAGGCGCCGCCGGCGTTCGCCGCCACCACGATGTTGATGCAGGCCACAAGCACGAAGCGCGGGTCGTTGCCGCCGACCGCCAGCACCACCGCGCACATCAGCAGCGCGGTGGTGAGGTTGTCCGCCACCGGCGAAATGAAGAAGGCGAGCAGGCCGGTGATCCAGAAGAGCTGGTGCAGGTTGAAGCCCTTCTTGATCAGCCAGGAGCGCAGGGCCGCGAACACCTGTCGCTCCTCCATGGCGTTGATGTAGGTCATGGCCACCAGCAGGAACAGCATCAGCTCGGCGTATTCCAGCAGGTTGTGGCGGATCGCCTCCTCTACCACGGCAGCGTCGCCCTGGCCCTTCCAGGCCAGTGCGATGAGTGCCCAGATCACCCCGGCGGCGAGGATCACCGGCTTGGACTTGCGCAGGTGGGTGAACTCTTCGGCCATCACCAGCAGGTAGGCGACCACGAAGATCACCAGGGCGGCGACGCCGGTGGCGCTGTTCACCATGTCGGCATGGGTGCCGGTACTGGCGAGGGCGGTCGTGGGCAGGAGCCAGGCGAGCAGGGGAAGGTACTTCATGACAAGGGAATCCTGTTCCGGTTTCGGGGCGAAGAAAAGGGGGGAATCAGATCAGGCCGTCGTCGTCGACGATCACCTGGCCGTGGTCGGCCAGATGCTGGCGCAGGCTGCGCCGCCGCAGCAGTTTCTTTTGCGCCGCCTCCGGCAGGTCGGTGAGGCGGATCACGTTCTGTTCCGCCAGCAGGTCGATGAGATCCTCCAGCACCCGGCTCAGTTCGCGGTCGCTCTCCTCCAGCTCCTGGCGCGGGTCGCCGTCCGGGTGGAGGAAGGCCTGGACATCGGGGTGGTCGATGGGCAGTTCCTCCTCGGCGTCCGGCTGGCGGTTGGCGTGCAGGGAAACGATGTTGCCCTGGGGGTCTCGGTGGACGAACGGCATCGGCTGTCTCTGGCTCCGTCGGGGAGACGTTAAGGTAGTGCAGCCATCGGGGCGGTACAAGTCCCGTCCTGGTGTCGGGTTTCGCTTTGCATGCTGCAGGAATAAACTTACTGGGATGGCGGTTCCGGCCTTACGAGGGTGCGCGGCCCGGAACGGGGGCGTCCCATCCTAACTAAAGTACGGCAGGCTCTGGCCGTTACCTCTCCCGCAAGAATCGCTTTCGTCCGCCGGGGTCCGGCGGCATCCATCATGAGGAACCATCCCGAGTGAGCAGCGAGCAGCACAATACGGCCAGAAGCGACGACTGGGAGGTGCCCCGGGAGGCGGTGCGCTCCTTTCACGACCCGCTGCTGGAGTCGCTGGTGCTGCTGGCGCGCCTGGAGGGCCGTCCGGCGACCCCGGATGCGCTCACTGCGGGACTGCCGCTGAAGGACGGCTATCTGACGCCGGAGCTGTTCCCGCGCGCCGCGCAGCGTGCCGGGCTGTCGGCGCGCCTGATGAAGCGGCGCCTGGACCAGATCCCCGATCCGGTCCTGCCGGTGGTGCTGCTGTGTCGCGACCGCCAGGCCTGCATCCTCACCCGCATCGACCGCGAGGCGGGACGCGCCGAGGTGATCCGTCCCGAGACCGGCAGCGGCAGCGTGGAGCTGGCGCTGAAGGATCTGGAGGCGGAATACGGCGGTTATGTGTTCTTCGTCAAGCCGGAGCACCGCTTCGACGAGCGGGCGCCCAACCAGGCGCTGGTGCGCTCCGGACACTGGTTCTGGGGCACTCTGGCCAGATCCTGGCGCATCTATCGTGACGTGCTGGTGGCCTCGCTGCTGATCAACCTGTTCGCGCTGGCCAGCCCGCTGTTCGTCAAGAACGTATATGACCGGGTGGTGCCCAACAACGCCACCGAGACCCTCTGGGTGCTGGCCATCGGCGTTGCCCTGGTGGTGGTGTTCGACATTTTGATGAAGATGCTGCGCAGCTATTTCATCGACCTCGCCGGCAAGAAGGCCGACCTGCTGCTCTCGGCGCGCATCTTCGAACAGGTGCTGGGGATGCGCATGGAGGCCAAGCCGCCCTCGGTGGGCGCCTTCGCCAACAACCTGCGCGAGTTCGAGAGCATCCGCGACTTCATCACCTCCGCCTCCATCGCCACCCTGGTGGATCTGCCCTTCGTGTTCCTCTTCCTGCTGGTGATCTGGCTGGTGGGCGGGCCGGTGGTGTGGGTGGCCATCGGGGTCATCGTGCTGGTGCTGGTGTACGGGCTGCTGGTGCAGCGGCCGCTGCGCGAGTCGGTGGAGAAGACCTATGCCGCCTCCGCGCAGAAGGGGGCCATGCTGGTGGAGACCCTGAGCGGCCTGGAGTCGGTCAAGTTTCTGGGCGCGGAGAGCACCCTGCAGCGCAAGTGGGAGCAGCTCACCGGCCATATCGCCGACTGGTCGATCCGTTCGCGCCTGCTGTCCACCTCGGCGGTCAATGTCGCGGGCATGTTGCAGCAGCTCTCCCAGGTGGGCGTGGTGGTGGTGGGCGTGTACCAGATCGTGAGCGGCGATCTGAGCATGGGCGGGCTGATCGCCTGCACCATGCTCACCGGGCGGGCGGTGGCCCCTATGGGGCAGGTGGCCAATCTCGCGGTGCGCTATTTCCACGCCCGCACGGCGCTGGGCACCCTGGACCGGGTGATGTCCATGCCGGTGGACCGGCCCGAGGACAAGACCTTCATCAGCCGCCCGGCGCTGGAGGGCGAGATCGAATTCGAGCATGTGAGCTTCAAGTACCCGGGCCAGGAGATGGCGGCGCTCGACGACGTGAGCTTCCGCATCCGGCCCGGCGAGCATGTGGGTATCATCGGCCGTATCGGTTCGGGCAAGAGCACCATCGCCAAGCTGATCCTGGGGCTGTACGCCCCGGCCTCCGGCGCGGTGCGCATCGACGGCCTGGACGTGCGCCAGATCAACCCGGCCGACCTGCGTCGCAATATCGGCTATGTCGCGCAGGAGCCGGTGCTGTTCTTCGGCTCGGTGCGCGAGAACATCGTGATGGCCGCGCCCCATGCCAGCGACGAGGAGATCCTGCGCGCTGCGGAGATCGCCGGGGTCACCGACTTCGTGCAGCGCCATCCCATGGGCTTCGACATGCCGGTGGGCGAGCGCGGCGAGAATCTCTCCGGCGGCCAGCGCCAGGCGATCGCGGTGGCTCGCGCCTTGATCAATTCCCCCGGCGTGTTCGTGATGGACGAGCCGACCAACTCCATGGACAACACCTCCGAGTCGATGCTCAAGAAGCGCCTCGCCTCGGTGATCGAAGGCAAGACCGCCATCATCGCCACCCATCGCTCCTCCATCCTGGACCTGGTGGACCGTCTCATCGTGCTCGACCAGGGCCGGGTGATCGCCGACGGCGACAAGGAGACGGTGGTGCGCATGCTCAAGGAGGGCCGTCTGCGGACGGGGTGAGATGACCGGACAGCCACAGGACAAGGACCTGCCCCTGAACGCCGCCGTCCCGATGGCGGCGCCGGACAAGGTCCGCCCGGAGGACCTGGACTATATGTCCGACGCCGCGGCGGCGGTGATGCTGCGCGCGCCGCGCGGCGGGCGGTTGATCCTGTGGGGGGCCTTCCTGTTCGTGGTGGTCGCCCTCATCTGGGCCAGCCAGGCGAAGCTGGACGAGGTCACCTCCGGGGTGGGGCAGGTAATCCCCTCCAGCCAGATCCAGGTGGTGCAGAACCTGGAAGGCGGCATCGTGGCCGAGATCCTGGTCAAGCCGGGCGACGTGGTGGACAAGGGGCAGGTGCTGCTGCGCATCGACGACACCCGCTTCTCCTCCTCGCTGCGCGAGGCGCGTCAGCGCTACTACAGCCTGCTGTTGCGCAAGGCCCGTCTGGAGGCGGAGGCCGAGGGCCATCCCATGCAGGTGCCCAAGGAGGTCACCGACAAGGCGCCGGAACTGGTGAAGGACGAACAGGCGCTGCTGGATGCGCGCCGCCGGCAACTGGAGAACAACCGCAAGATCCTCGAGGCGCAGCTCAAGCAGCGCCGCCAGGAGCTGGACGAGGCCCGCGCCAAGAAGGGCCATCTGCAACGCAGCCTGGCGCTGCTGTCCAAGGAACTCAAGATGACCGCGCCGCTGGTGGATGCGGGCGCCATCTCCGAGGTGGACGTGCTGCGCCTGCGTCGTCAGGTCAATGACCTGCGCGGCGATCTGGAGGCGGTCAAGCTCTCGATTCCGCGCCTGGAATCGCTGCTCGAGGAGGCGCGCAAGAAGCTGAACGACGTGGAGCTGACCTTCCGTGCCCGTGCGCGTGAGGAACTCACCGACGTGCTCTCCGAGCTGTCCCAGCTCAAGGAATCCTCGGTCGCCCTGCAGGACCGGGTGAAACGCACCGAGGTGCGCTCGCCGGTGCGCGGCACCGTGAAGCAGGTGCTGGTGACCACCGTCGGCGGGGTGGTGCAGCCGGGCATGGACCTGGTGGAGATCGTGCCCCTGGACGACACCCTGCTGGTTGAGGCCAAGATCTCGCCACGCGACATCGGCTTCATCGGCCCGGGGCAGGAGGCGATGGTCAAGATCACCGCCTACGACTTCTCCATCTACGGCGGCCTCAAGGGCCGGGTGGAGCAGATCAGCGCCGATGCCATCCAGGACGAGGAGGGTCGCAGCTTCTACCTGGTGCGGGTGCGTACCGACCGCAACCACCTGGGCAGCGAGGACCATCCCCTCCCCATCATCCCCGGCATGCAGGCGGAGGTGGACATTCTCACCGGCAAGAAGACGGTGCTCCAGTATCTGCTCAAGCCGGTGCTGAAGGCGCGTCAGAAGGCGCTGCGGGAGCGTTGAGTCCATGCTGGTGCTGTGCAGCCACGACCGGGAACAGATCGCACGTTGGCGGGCGGGGCTCGGCCGCTACCGCGGTCGCTACCGGCTGTGTCGCTCGCTGGACGAGCTGGCCGCCGATGCCACCATCACGCCCAGCGACCTGGTGCTGCTGGACATGGACCTCGATGCCGACCATCCGGAGCGTCTGCTCAGCTTCATCGCCGCCCACCCCGGGATGCGCATCTTCGCCTTCTCCTCGCTGCATCAGCCGGAGGAGGGCGCCAAGGTGATCGCCGCCGGCGCGCGCGGCTACGCCAACCGCTACATGCACCCCGAGGTGCTGTCCCAGGCGGTGCCGCTGGTGGATGGCGGCGAGATCTGGCTCGGCGCCGACCTGGTGCTGCATCTCATCCGCAGCAACTCGCCGCTCAACGGTCATCCCGTGCTTGCGGAGGAGCAGTCCCGCGAAGGGGTGCTGGGGCGCCTCACCCCGCGCGAGCGGGATATCGCCTACCGCATCGTCCAGGGCAAGAGCAACAAGGTGATCGCCAGCGAGCTGGGGGTCACCGAGCGCACCGTCAAGGCGCACCTCGGCTCCATCTACAAGAAGACCGACACCCGCGATCGCCTGCAACTGGCGATGCTGCTCAAGGACCAGGTCTGATCCCAGGGCGGGCGTCGCCGTCGCCCGACACCGGAGAAACCCGGAAAATCTCTGACAAATCAGTAGCTTGGCGCACATCTTCACCGTGCAGAAGAGTCGAATTCCTGGGAATTCAAGGAACCAGTTCACGTTTCTAGTACCAAGGTCCAATACCCGGCCGGGCCGGGCGGCACTAGGCTTGCCGCCAGTCTGGGAAGGAATCTTCTCAGGATTTCAAGAACTTCGGTGACCTGCCGAAGCGGGAAGCGGGTCCATACACACACAAAGGGAAAGGAACGAAACGATGGCAACTGGTACCACTACCTCCGCTGGCTCCATTGGTTATGTGCGCATGGTCAAGGGCCTGGTGATCGCGCGCGCCGAGGACGGCACCGAGCGGGTGCTCGCGGTCGGCGATGTGGTCTATCCCAACGAGGTGATCGAGACCGGCGATGCAGGCGCGGTGCTCATCGAACTGCGCGACGGCACCGAGCTGACCATCGGCATCGACTCCCGGGTGGTGCTGGACCCCGAGGTGTACGGCTTCGATACCGAGGCGGAGAAGAGCGACCAGCTCGCCAGCATCGACGACGTGCAGAAGGCCATCGCCGCGGGTGCGGATCCCACCGAAGTCACCGAGGCGACGGCCGCCGGTCCCGGTGCGGCAGGCGGCGTGGATCACGACGACGCCCAGCCCGCCACCATCGTGCAGCGCACCGGCGAGGAGGTGCGCCCCGACAGCGGCTTCGAAACCGGTACCTTCGGCGATCAGCGCGAGCAGTTCCCGGACGACCTCGGCATCGAGACGCCGGCGGTACCCGGAACGCCGGAGCCCGCGGTGCCCACGTTCCGTATCGGTGACGTGACCGTCGACGAAGGGGCGGGGACTGCGACCTTCACCGTGACCCTGAGCA
>CAZVIG010000009.1:0-15464 GCA_964627395.1 uncultured Sedimenticola sp. | reverse complement strand
GCATCCGCTTCTTCAAGCGCAATCCCAAGCTGTTCGCGCCGCGCGATTTCGACACCTCGCCCTACTTCGCCATTATCAAGTATCCGTTCCTGGGCATCGACGAACTGGGGCTCTACCGCAAGCTGCCCTGGAGTGGCGACGACACCTATTACAACGACGAGCGCGACGGCATGCCGGCCGCCGGGCCCGCCACCGCGACGCAGGAGGCCGCCGAGACGCCGGCCCGCTTCCCCACCTGGCTCGGCCGCCTCGCCGGCCACGGACCATGAGCGCCACCACCCACAGGAGGAACGACCCATGTGGCTCACCGGACTGATCCTCACCCTCGGCATCGTCTGGGTGCTGGCCTACCAGGGCGCCGGGGCCTCGCTCTGGATCGGCGCGCTGCTCGCCGGCCTCACCGCGATCACCCTCGCCACCGACATCCAGTGGTACGTCTCGCTGCCGCTGTGGCTGCTGGCCACCGCCGCGGTGCTGCTGCTGGGGGTACCGCGTATCCGCCGCCGCCATGTCACCGCGCCGTTGCTGCGCCAGTTCCGGCGCGTGATGCCCGCCATGTCGTCCACCGAGCGAGAGGCCCTGGAGGCCGGCACCGTATGGTGGGACGCGGAGCTGTTCTCCGGACGCCCCCACTGGGGACGCCTGCTGCGCCTGCCGCGCCCACATCTGAGCGCCGAGGAACAGGCCTTTCTGGACGGCCCGGTGGAGCGCCTGTGCCGCATGCTGGACGACTGGCGGATCACCCACCAGGAGCGTGACCTGCCGCCCGAGGTCTGGGATTTCATCCGCCGCGAGGGCTTCTTCGGGCTGATCATCCCGCGCCGCTACGGAGGCAAGGGCTTCTCCGCCCAGGCCCACTCGGCGGTGGTAATGAAACTGGCCAGCCGCAGCATCGTCGCGGCGATCACGGTGATGGTGCCCAACTCCCTGGGACCGGGGAAACTGCTGCTCAACTACGGCACCCGGGCGCAGCGCGACCACTACCTGCCGCGGCTGGCGCGGGGCGAGGAGATCCCCTGCTTCGCCCTCACCGGGCCGGATGCCGGCTCGGATGCCGGCGCCATCCCCGACCGCGGCGTGGTCTGTCATGGCGAATGGCAGGGCCGGCAGGTGCTCGGGGTGCGGCTGAACTGGGAAAAGCGCTACATCACCCTGGGCCCGGTCTGCACCCTGCTGGGGCTGGCCTTCCGTCTCTACGACCCCGACCACCTCCTGGGAGAGGAAGAAGACCTGGGCATCACCCTGGCGCTGGTGCCGCGCGACACCCCCGGGGTGGAGATCGGCGAGCGCCACGTGCCGCTGGACATCCCCTTCCAGAACGGACCCAACCGCGGGCGCGACGTCTTCGTGCCCATGGAGCAGCTCATCGGCGGCACCCGCCACATCGGTAACGGCTGGCGCATGCTGGTGGAATGCCTGTCCGAGGGCCGGGCCATCTCCCTGCCCTCGTTGAGCGTGGGCGCGGGCAAGCTGGCGAGCCGCTACACCGGCGCCTACGCCGCCATCCGTCAGCAGTTCGGCATGCCCATCGGCCGCTTCGAGGGCATCGAAAAGCCGCTCGCGCGCATCGCCGGTCTCAGCTATCAGATGGACGCCGCGCGCCAGCTCACCCTCGGCGGCCTGGATCTGGGCGAGAAGCCGTCGGTGATCTCCGCCATCGTCAAGTACCACCTCACCGAGAAATACCGCCAGTGCATCAACGACGCCATGGACATCCAGGGCGGCAGCGGCATCTGCCTGGGGCCGCGCAATCTGCTCGGGCGGGTGTACCAGGCGATCCCCATCGCGATCACGGTGGAAGGCGCCAACATCCTCACCCGCAGCATGATCATCTTCGGCCAGGGCGCGGTGCGCGCCCATCCCTGGGTGCTCAAGGAGTTCCTCGCCGCCCAGAACCCGGACCGGCGCCAGGGCCTGGCCGACTTCGACCATGCCCTGTTCGGCCATGTCGGCTTCCTGCTCGGCAATCTGGCGCGCAGCCTGTTCCTGGGACTGACCCGCGGCCGTTTCAGTCAGGCTCCGGTCACCGGGCCGGCACGCCGCCACTTCCAGCGTCTGAACTGGATGAGCGCCGCCTTCGCGCTGTGCGCCGACATCGCCATGATGACCCTGGGCGGCTCGCTGAAGCGCAAGGAGCGGCTTTCGGCGCGTCTCGGCGACATCCTCAGCGAACTCTATCTGTGCTCCGCGGTGCTCAAGCGCTTCGAGGACCAGGGCCGTCCCGCCGAGGACGAGCCGCTGCTCGCCTGGACCATGGAGCAGTCGCTGTACCAGATGCAGGAGGCCTTCCGGCTGCTGTTCCGCAACCTGCCCTGGCGCCCCCTGGGCTGGCTGCTGCGCCTGCTGGTGTTCCCCACCGGCGCGCCCTTCACCGAGCCGGGCGACCGCCTCGACCACGAGGTGGCGCAACTGCTGCTGCGCCCCGGCGAGGCGCGCGACCGCCTCACCGCCGGCATCTTCATCACCGACGATCCCACCTTCCGCCAGGGACAGTTCGAGCGCGCCTTCGTCCAGGCGGCACGGGTGGCGCCCATCGAGAAGACCCTGCGCGAGGCGCGCCGCAACGGCCTGATCGACGCCCGCCACCCGCTGGAGCAGGCGCGTCAGGCGCATGCCCAGGGGCTGATCGACGACCGCCAGCTCGCCGAGATGGAGACCATGCAGCGCCTGCGCGCCGAGGTGATCGCGGTGGACAGCTTCGCCGACTACGGCCACCGCCATGTGCTGGAACAGGATTTCAGCGTCCCCCGCAACGTCCACGCCATCGAGGAGGCCCACCATGCCCGCACACGCAACTGAGGTCTATGTGATCGACGGCCGCCGCACGCCCCAGCTCAAGGCGCGCGGCCGCCCCGGCCCCTTCCATGCCAGCGACCTGGCGCATGCCGCGGCGCGCCACCTGCTGCTGGGGCTGGACCTGGCGCCGGATGCCATCGACGAGGTGATCTTCGGCTGCGTGGGGCCGGGCCCCGACGAGGCCAACATCGCGCGCGTGGTGGCGCTGCGCCTGGGACTGCCGGAGCGCGTCCCCGCCTGGACGGTGCAGCGCAACTGCGCCTCCGGCATGCAGGCGATCGACAGCGCTGCGGAGCAGATCCGGCTGGGCCGCTCGCACCTGGTGCTGTGCGGCGGCACCGAGGCGATGAGCCATCACCCGGTACTGCTCAACGAGCTGATGGTGGCCTGGCTCGCCGACTGGAACCGCGCCCGCGGCCTGGCGCAGCGCGGCCGTCTGCTGGCGCGCCTGGGACCGCGTCACCTGAAGCCGGTGATCGGCCTGCTGCGCGGGCTCACCGACCCGGTGGTGGGCATCTCCATGGGGCAGACCGCAGAGGAGCTGGCGACCCGCTTCGGGATCGACCGCGAGGCCATGGACCGCTACGCCCTGCGCAGCCATCAGCGCCTGGCGGCGGCGATGGAGGCGGGGCTGCTGGAGGACGAGCTGGTCCCCCTCTACGACCGCGACGGCCAGGTCTATACCGCCGACGACGGCCTGCGTCCCGACACCAGCCTGGAGAAGCTGGCCCGGCTGCGTCCGGCCTTCGACAAGGTGGGCGGTCGCGTCACCGCCGGCAACAGCGCCCAGGTGAGCGACGGCGCCGCGGCGCTGCTGCTCGCCTCCGCCGAGGCGGTGGAACGCCACGACCTGCCGGTGTTGGGCCGTATCCGCGACAGCCAGTGGGCCGGCCTGGCACCCCAGTACATGGGGCTGGGACCGGTGTATGCCATGGCGCCGCTGCTGGAACGGCACGGACTGAGCCCGGACGAGATCGCCAACTGGGAGATCAACGAGGCCTTCGCCGCCCAGGTGCTCGCCTGCCTCGCCGCCTGGACCGACGAGGACTTCTGCCGCAGCGAACTGCAGCGCGATCCGCTGCCGCCCATCGACGAGGAAAGGCTCAACATCCATGGCGGCGGCATCAGCCTGGGACACCCGGTGGGCGCCAGCGGGGCGAGGATCACACTGCACTGTCTGAAGAACCTACAGCGCCAGGGAGGCGGCCTGGGCATCGCCAGCCTGTGCATCGGCGGCGGCCAGGGCGGCGCCCTGCTGCTGGAGGCCGCGGCATGATCGGCAGCGCCCCGTCCATCGTGGGAGCACCTTCTGTGGGAGCGGCTTCAGCCGCGATGGCCCTTCCGTCGGGCCTGAAGGCCCGCCCACAACCGCTCTGCTTCGGCCACGGGCGCAGAGTGAAAACCCCGATCCCGCTGCCGGCTGCAGAAGCGGCTGCTGTGGGAGCGGCTTCAGCCGCGACAGCCCCTCTGTCGGGCCTGAAGGCCCTCCCACAGGCGATCTGCTTCGGCCACGGGTACGGAGCGAAAACCCCGCCCCCGCTACCGGCTGTAGAAGCGGCCTTTGTGGGAGCGGCTTCAGCCGCGACAACCCCTCCGTCGGGCCTGAAGGCCCGCCTGAAAACCGCACCCCGGACAGAGAACAGGAGAACGCCATGACCACCAAGGACCTGCACTGGGAACTGGACGACAAGGGCATCGCCTGGCTCGCCTTCGACCGCGAAGACGGCGACACCAATGTGCTCAGCGAAGCGGTACTGGAGGACTTCGACGCCACCCTGGTGGAGATCGCCCAGGGCCACCCCCGCGGCCTGGTGATCCATTCCGCCAAGCCGGGTGGTTTCATCGCCGGAGCGGACGTCAAGGCCTTCGCCGGGCTCGACGACGCCGCGCGCGCGGAGCGTCACATCCGGCGCGCGCACGAAATCTTCCAGCGCCTGGAGTTGCTGGCCTTCCCCACCGTCGCGGCGATCCACGGCTACTGCCTGGGCGGCGGCCTGGAGCTGGCCCTGGCCTGCGATTACCGGGTGGCCTGCGACGACCCGGCCACCCGCCTCGGCTTTCCCGAGGTGCGCCTGGGCATCTTCCCCGGCTTCGGCGGCACGGTGCGCAGCCTGCGCCTGATCGGCCATCTTCCGGCACTGGAGCTGATGCTGAGCGGGCGCGGCATCGACGCCCGCCGTGCCCAGCGCCTCGGCCTGGTGGACCACGCGGTGCCGCGGCGCCAGCTCCACAACGTGGCCCGGTTGCTGATAGAACGCCGCCCGGCCCCGCGTCGCGCCTCCCTGCTGCGCCGCCTGCCGGGCGTGCCGCCGCTGCGCCAGGCGCTGGCGCCGCTGTTGCGGGCGCAACTCCAGCGCCGGGTGAATCCCGAGCACTACCCCGCTCCCTTCGCCCTGCTGGATCACTGGCGGCGTCACGGCGGGAACGCCCGCGACCTCTACCACAGCGAGGCGCGGGAGGTGTCTCGTCTGATCACCTCCGACACCGCCCAAGAGCTGATCCGGGTGTTCCTGCTGCAGGAACGGCTCAAGGGCCTGGCCGACAAGCAGGCCTTCCAACCCCGCCATGTGCATGTGGTGGGCGGCGGCGTCATGGGTGGCGACATCGCCGCCTGGTGCGCCCTGCGCGGCCTGACCGTGACCCTGCAGGATCGCACGCCCGAGCTGCTGGGGCGCGCCATGGGGCGTGCCCGCCAACTGTTCCAGCGCAAGCTGCGCCAGGAGCGCCGGGTACGCGAGGCGATGGACCGTCTGATTCCCGACCACCGCGCCCTGGGGGTGCCGCGCGCCGACCTGGTGATCGAGGCGATCTTCGAGGACGCGGACGCCAAGCGGGCCCTGTATGCCGAGCTGGAGCCGCGCATGCGCGAGGATGCCCTGCTCGCGACCAACACCTCCAGCATTCCCTTGGCGGAGCTGCGCCGCGATCTCGCGCGGCCCGAACGTCTGCTGGGGCTGCACTTCTTCAACCCGGTGGCCAAGATGCCGTTGCTGGAGGTGGTGCACGACAAGGCGACCGATGCCGCCGCGCTGCAACAGGGACTGGCCTTCGCCCGCCACATCGACAAGCTGCCGCTGCCGGTGCGCTCCAGCCCCGGTTTCCTGGTCAACCGCGTGCTGATGCCCTACCTGATCGAGGCTGTGCATCTGCTAGAGGAGGGGCAGCCGGCGCCGGTGGTGGATCGCGCGGCCCTGGACTTCGGCATGCCCATGGGGCCGGTGGAGCTGGCCGATACCGTGGGCCTGGACATCTGTCTCTCGGTGGCGCGCAAGCTGGCCCCGGTGACCGGCGACACGGTGCCGGAACGGCTCACGGCGATGGTGGAGGCGGGCCATCTGGGACGCAAGAGCGGCCAGGGCTTCTATATCTGGCGCAAGGGCCGCGCGGTGAAGCCGAAGGTGAAGATGCCGCCTCCGCAGCAGCGTCAGGAACTGGCCGAGCGCATGATCCTGCGCCTGGTCAACGAATCGGTGGCCTGTCTGCGCGAGGGCGTGGTGGCCGACGCCGATCTGCTGGACGCCGGGGTGATCTTCGGCACAGGCTTCGCCCCCTTCCGCGGCGGCCCCATGGAATATGTGCGCCGCCAGGGACGCGAGCGCTGCGAACGGCGGCTGCACGAACTGGAGGACCACTACGGCCGGCAGTTCCATGCCGACCCCGGCTGGCACGATCTGGCCGCCGGCCACTGAACCGTGTCCCGCGCGGACAAGGCGGGAAAGTGCATCGAAAACGGAAATTCACGATACAGCAGGGAGGAAGATCAGATGGAGAGAGAACGGGACATCATCTCGCTGGACGACGCGCCGACCCTGGCGCACGCCTTTCACGAACGGGTGCTGCGCACCCCCGACCGCATCGCCTGGCGCGACTGGCGCAACGGCGCCTGGACCGACCATAGCTGGCGCGACAGTCAGGACGAGGTCGCCCTGTGGCAGCACGGCATGCTGGGCGACGGGCTGCAACCGGAGGACCGGGTGGCGATCCTCTGCGGTAACCGCTGGGAATGGGCGCTGTGCGACCAGGCGGCGCAGGGGCTGGGCCTGGTCACGGTGCCCCTCTATACCAACGACCGCGCGGAGAACATCGGTTGGATCCTGCGCGACGCCGGCGTACGCTGGCTGCTGGTGGAGAAGGCCGAACAGTGGCAGCGCCTGGCGGAGATCCGCGACACCCTGGAGGGGTTGGTGCGCATCGTCACCCTGGAGCCGGTGGACGATCCCCTGCCCAATCTGATGCCGCTGTCCCAGTGGCTGGCCCCGGCGCGCAGCCACCGGCGTCCGCCCCGCTATCTGCTGGAACCCGGCGATCCCACGACCATGGCGACCATCGTCTATACCTCGGGAACCACCGGGCGGCCCAAGGGGGTGATGCTCAGCCACCACAACATCCTGTGGGATCTGCACGCCGCGCTGCAGCGGGTGCCCGCCTACCCGGACGACGTCTTCCTTTCCTTCCTGCCCCTGTCGCATACCCTGGAGCGCACCGCCGGTCATTACCTGCCCATGGTGTGCGGCAGCACCGTGGTGTTCTCGCGCTCGGTGGCGCAGCTCGGCGAAGACCTGCTGGAGACGCGCCCCACCGTGATGATCTCGGTGCCGCGCATCTTCGAGCGGGTGTACGGGCGAATCACCGCCAAGGTGGCCGAGGACCCTCCGCTGCGCCGGCGCCTGTTCCATCTCGCCGTGGAAACCGGCTGGCACCATTTCGAATGGCGGCAGGGACGCGCACCTTGGCACCCGCGGCTGCTGCTGCGTCCGCTGCTGGACCGCCTGGTGGGCGCGCGGGTGCGCGAACGGCTCGGCGGCCGGCTGCGCCTCACCGTCTGCGGCGGGGCGGCGCTGAGCGAGGAGGTGGCGCGGCTGTTCATCGGCCTGGGCATCCCCATCCTGCAGGGCTATGGCCTGACCGAGACCAGCCCAGTGATCTCGGTCAACACCCTGGAGGACAACTTTCCCAGCAGCGTCGGCCGTCCCCTGCCGGGTGTGGAGGTGCGCATCGGCGAGCGCGACGAGCTGCTCACCCGCAGCCCGGCGGTGATGCTCGGCTACTGGCACAACCCCGAGGCCACGGCGCAGATCATCGACCCGGACGGCTGGCTGCATACCGGCGACCAGGCGGCCATCGACGAGGCGGGACACATCCGCATCACCGGACGCCTGAAGGAGATCATCGTGCTCTCCAACGGCGAGAAGGTGCCGCCCGCGGACATGGAGAACGCCATCGCCCTGGACGAGCTGATCGAACAGGTGATGGTGCTGGGCGAGGGACGCCCCTATCTCAGCGCCCTGGTGGTGCCCAATCCGCAGGCGCTGGAGAAGGTGGCACGGGAGCTGCACCTGGACCCGGCCAACCAGGCCCTGTACGAGGACGAGCACTTGCGCGAGGTGATCCTGGAGCACATCGAGGAGCGCACCCGCGACTTCCCCGGCTATGCACGCATCCGCCAGATCGCCCTGGTGGATCACCCCTGGACGCCCGACAACGGCCTGATGACGCCCACTCTCAAGCTGCGGCGCGATAGAATCCTGGCCGAATGCCGCGAACTGGAAGAACGACTCTATGCAGGACACTGACAACGACGCGCCGCTGGGCTTCGTCGGTCCCCGGGAACTCGCCTACCGGGTGGTCGCCATGCCGGCCGACACCAACGCCGCCGGCGACATCTTCGGCGGCTGGCTGATGTCGCAGATCGACATCGCCGGCAGCGTGCTGGCGATCCGCGAGGCGCGCGGACGGGTCGCCACCGTGGCTGTGGAATCGATGCGCTTCATCGCCCCCATCAAGGTGGGCGATCTGGTGAGCTGCTATGCCCAGGTGGTGTCGGTGGGCAACACCTCGGTCAAGGTGCACATCGAGGCCGAGGCCTCGCGCCAGCGCAGCCACGACATCGAGGACCAGGACCTGGTCGCGGAGGCCACCTTCGTTTACGTCGCGCTGGACGAACAGGGCCGCCCGCGCCCTGTGCACCACGATTGAGGCACGTCAAATGCAGCGACGTTCCGTCTGGACCTTCTGTCGCCGCATTCGATAGACTCGGCTCGATACCTACCGCAACCCGTGTGGGTGATCGAGGACGCCGCGTGACCCTGACAGACCTGAGACAGCATCGACTCGGCGCCCGACTGGCCTGGTGGCTGTCGGCGCTGCTGGTCGCGCAGCTTCTGCTGCCGCTGCAGGCGCATGCGCGCATCGCCCGCGACGCGCACGGCGTGGCGGTGGTGGTCTGTACCCTGGACGGTCCGCGCACCGTGCAACTGGCGCTGGACGGCAACGACCAGGTACAGCACCCGCATGCCTCGGCCGCCATGGCCTTCTCCGATCTGCTCAACCACTTCACCCCGGTGGCCCCGGTCGTGCGGCCTCCGGCGGTACTCCTGCAACGCATCGGCATCCTCGCCGAACCCGATGCGCCGGCGGTCTTCGCCCGCGCGCCCGTCCCTGTCGGCCGCGGTCCCCCGCAGGCCTGAGCGGCCCAGCGTCGCACGCTCATCGTCGTCGCCCCGAACTTCCGGTGCCCTGACGCCGGCGGTCGGCGCGTGACGACGATCGCTCCCGACCCTTTCGTCCAAGCCCAACCGGAGGAACCGGAAATGAAACTGCACCATCTGGCGCTCGCCGCCGCCCTCGCCCTCGGTCTGTCCGCCACCACCCTGGCCGCGGACAGCGATGCCATCACCGTAGAGAAACCCTATGCCCGCGCCGTGCCGCCCACCGCACGCAACAGCGGCGCCTTCATGCGGCTGCGCAACGACAGCGACCAGCCGGTCAAGGTGGTGGCGGCGAAGTCCGACGTCTCCCGCGTGACCGAACTTCACACCCATGTCCATGACAACGGCGTGATGCGCATGCGCCGCGTGGAGTTCATCGAGGTGCCTGCGCATGGCAGCGTGGAACTCAAGCCCGGCGGCTATCACGTGATGCTGATCGGCCTCGAGAAACCCCTCAAGCCAGGCGACCCGGTGCACATCGAGCTGACCTTCGGCGACGGCAGCAAGGAACAAATCGCGCTGCAGGCGGTCCAGACCGGCATGATGCCGATGAAGGGCATGGACCATATGCAGCACATGAAGATGCCGATGAAGCACGGCATGGACATGAATTGACCGAGCATCTCCCCAATCCCGTCGGATTGGCTTTCCGGGGCATCCGCCCCGGTTTTTTTTTTTGCGCCGCCGGATCCGGGTACGGAGCACGGAACCGGAAACCCGGCGGGTGTGTCAGACTTCCGCACGATGCGAATGCTTCGAGGAGGACATGATATGAAACGGCTTGGCCTGATGCTGATCCTGCTGCTGCTCGCCTCGGTGGCGCCGGCGAAAGGGCGCTTCCCCGGTCCGCTGGTGGGGGCCGACTGGCTGCTGGGACAGAAGGACAGGGGCGACATCCTGATCCTCGACATCCAGGAGCCGCCGATGTACGTCCGCCATCACATCCCCGGCGCGGTCAACCTGCCCTTCTCGCAGTGGCGCACCGGATCCAAGGGCAAACCGCCGATGTCGCTGCCTCCGCTGGCGGTGCTGGCCGAGCGCCTGGGCAGGCTGGGCATCACCCGCGAGACGCCGCTGGTGATCGTCGCCACCGGAACCGGCGCCGGCGACCTGGCGGCCGCGGCGCGGGTCTGGTGGAGCCTGGCGGTGCTGGGCCACGAGGACATGGCGATCCTCGACGGCGGCCTGGTGAGCTGGGTCAACGAGTTCAAGGGACCCTACACCAGCGGCATGATGAAAGACCGCCAGCCCGCCCGCTACGAACCGCGGCCGCGGCGCACCCTGCTGGCGACCCGAGAGGAACTGCTCAAAGGCGTGAAGCAGCCGCTGCTGGATGCCCGCTCGCCGCAGGAGCACCTGGGGCTGATCGCCGCCGCCGGCGACCGGCCCGGCACCATCCCCGGGGCCCACAACCTGCCCTTCGACTGGCTGGTGGACGGCAAGGGCCGGTTGCGCTCACGCGAGGCCATCCGCAAGCTGTTCGCCTGGGCCGGGGTGCCCAGCGGCCGGGCGGTGCACTTCTGCCACACCGGCAACCGGGCCGCGCTCACCTGGTTCGCCGATTACGCGGTGTTGGGCAACCCCGAAGCGCGCCTCTACGACGGCTCCATCCTCGACTGGTCGGCCCATCCCGAGGACCCCATGGAGCGCAAGCTGGATCTGAACGAGGGCGCCCAGTGACCGGCAGGAGGTGGACGGCCGGTAAGCCGTGCGCAATTCGGGGTGACTGTCGCGGCTGAAACCGCTCCCACAGCATCCCGCTGTGGGAGGGCCTTCAGGCCCGACGACCCCTCCCGTACTCCCTGCGGTCAGGCACGGGCGGCAATCTCCCCTGGCCCTTCCCGGATTCTGTGCCATGCTTGCGGGAGGCACTGCACCGAAAGGAGGCTCGCATGCGCATTCATGGCGACGAACAGTCCGGCAACTGCTACAAGGTGCGCCTGCTGGCGGATCTCCTGCATCTGCCCTACGAGTGGGTGCCGGTGAACATCCTCGAGGGCGAGACCCGGCGTCCGGAGTTTCTGGCGCGCAATCCGGTAGGCCAGATTCCGCTGCTGGAACTGGACGACGGCCGGCACTTGAGCGAGTCCAACGCCATCCTCCATTACCTGGCGGCCGACACGCCCTACTGGCCGGACGACCGCTTCACCCGGGCGAAGGTGCTGCAGTGGCAGTTCTTCGAACAGTACAGCCACGAGCCCTACATCGCAGTGGCGCGCTTCATCCAGCACTATCTGGGACTGCCGGAGGAGCGGCGCGAGGAACATGCCGCCAAGCAGGCCGGAGGCTACAGGGCGCTGGACGTGATGGAGGGCCATCTGGCGGATAACGACTGGTTCGCGGGGGAGCGCTGTTCGGTCGCCGACATCTCGCTGTTCGCCTACACCCATGTCGCCCACCAGGGAGGATTCGACCTCTCCGGCTACCCGGCGATCCGCGACTGGATCGGGCGCGTGCAGGCCCTCCCCGGCTTCCGTCCGATGGCCGCCTGAGCGCCTCGCGACAGGCATTGCGGGCGCCTGCAAAGGGGGCCAAAATGGGCGCTCGCACGTATTTCAATCGTTCGATCAAAGGGGAGAAGAAGATGTTCAAGAAAATCCTGCGCCTGGGCCTGGGCGCCGTGCTGGTCTTCGGCCTCGTCGCCGGCGCCTCCGCGGCCCAGAAGGTCTACAAGCTTCGCCTGGCCGAGACCTGGCCGCCCAATTTCCCGATCTTCGGCGACGCCACCAAGAAGCTCGCCAAGCTGGTGGACGAGATGTCCAACGGCCGCCTCAAGATCACCATCGATTCCAAGAACAAGCACAAGGCGCCCTTCGGCATCTTCGACATGGTCCGTTCCGGTCAGTACGACATGGGCCACTCCGCCTCCTACTACTGGAAGGGCAAGGATCCCAACACCCTCTACTTCACCACCATGCCCTTCGGCATGACCGCCCCGGAGCAATACGCCTGGTTCTACTACGGCGGCGGCATGGAGCTGATGAAGAAGGTCTATGACAAGTACGGCCTGCTCTCCTTCCCCGGCGGTAACACCGGCAACCAGATGGGCGGCTGGTTCCGCAAGGAGATCAAGTCGCTGGACGACCTCAAGGGCCTGAAGATGCGCATCCCCGGCTTCGCCGGCGAGGTGCTGGCCAAGGTGGGCGCCAAGCCGACCAACATCCCGGCCGGCGAGCTCTACACCGCCCTGGAGCGCAACACCATCGACGCCCTGGAGTGGGTCGGCCCCTCTCTGGATCTGCGCATGGGCTTCCACAAGATCGCGCCCTACTACTACACCGGCTGGCACGAGCCGGCCACCGAGCTGCAGTTCCTGGTCAACAAGCGCAAGTTCGACAAACTGCCCAAGGACCTGCAGGCGATCCTCGTGACCGCCATGAAGTTCGTGGCCTACGACATGTACGCCCGCTCCTACCACGACAGCGCGGTCAACTGGGAGAAGATCAGGAAGGAATATCCGAATATCAAGATCCGCACCTTCCCCAAGGACGTCATCGAGGCCCTGTACAAGGCCAACGAAGAGCTGCTCGAGGAACGTGCCGCCAAGGACCCGCTGGCCAAGGAGATCATCGAGTCGCAGCGCGCCTATCTGCGCAAGGTGCGCGCCTGGACCGACATCTCCGACAAGGCCTACCTGAACTCGGTGGGTGACAAGATGGAGTGAGGCCGGCGGCCCCTGCATCCCCCCTTCCGCACCACGCGGAAGGGCGGTCGGCATTAACCCGGGAGGCGGCGATGGGTTACCATTGCCGCCTTCTGTTTAGGCCTTTTCGGAGTCGGAACCATGTCCATGCTGTTGAGGGCCGAGGCCTTCTTCGCCCGATTCTCGATCGGGATCGGCTACCTGACGGCCGCGCTGCTGCTGTTGCTGGTCGCCAACGTCTTCTACGACGTGATCATGCGCTACCTGTTCAACGACGTCTCCATCGGGATGCAGGAGATGGAGTGGCATCTGTTCTCCACCGTTTTCCTGCTGGGCGTGGCCTACGCGCTGCAGACCGACGGCCATGTGCGCGTGGACGTCCTGTACGAGAAGGCCAGCCCGCGCACCCGCGCCCTGATCGACATCTTCGGCACCATCGTCTTTCTCTGGCCCTTCTGCTTTCTGGTGGCCGACTACGGCATCGACTTCGCGCGCGAGGCCTGGGAGCTGGGCGAGCGCAGCGGCGACCCCGGCGGCCTGCCCTACCGCTGGATCATCAAGTCCATGATCCCCGTCTCCTTCGTCTGCGTGCTGATCAGCAGCTTCGGCTTCCTGCTGGGGGCGGTCAACGAGCTGCTGGGACTGAAGGTCCGCCGTCACGAAGAGCCGGAGGTCTGAGATGGGCGAGGAGATCCTGCCCTATATCGGGCTCGTCATGTTCGCGGTCGCCCTGCTGCTTCTGCTGCTGGGCTTTCCGGTGGCCTTCACCTTCGGCGGCGTGGCTCTGATCTTCGGCGTCTGGGCCGAAGGCTGGGACCTGTTCGCCTTCATGCCCTTCCGCGTCTTCAACATCATGCAAAACGTGGTGCTGATGGCGGTACCGCTGTTCATCTTCATGGGCATCGTGTTGCAGAAGACCCAGCTCGCCGAACAGCTCCTGGAATCCATGGGACGACTGTTCGGCAGCGTGCGCGGCGGCCTGGCGGTGTCCACCATCCTGGTGGGCGCCCTGCTGGCCGCCTCCACCGGGGTGGTGGGGGCGAGCGTGGTGGCGATGGGCGTCATCTCTCTGCCGGTGATGCTCAAGTACGGCTATAACAAGGGGCTGGCCTGCGGCACCATCTGCGCCTCGGGCACCCTGGGCCAGATCATCCCGCCCTCGATCATTCTGATCATTCTCGGCGACGTGCTGGGCCTGCCGGTGGGCGACCTGTTCCAGGCCGCGGTGATCCCCGGCCTGGTGCTGGTGGGGATCTATGTCGTCTATACCCTGGGCATCGCCTGGGGACGGCCCGCCGCGGCACCGGCGGTCCCCTTCGCCGACGACGGCAAGAACCGCACCCAGCAGTATCTGGCAGCGCTGCGCGCCATCCTGCCGCCGCTGGCCCTGATCATCGTGGTGCTGGGCTCCATCTTCGCCGGCATCGCCACGCCTACCGAGTCCTCCGCCCTGGGCAGCGTGGGCGCCATCGTGCTGGCTGTCCTGTACCGCAAGTTCAGTTGGCGCATGTTGTTCGACAGCGCCCTCGAGACGGTCAAGATCACCGCCATGGTGTTCGCCATTCTGCTCGGCGCCACCGCCTTCTCCATGGCCTTCACCTACACCGGCGGCGATACCCTGGTGGAGGAGTTCATGCTCAATCTGCCCGGCGAGAAATGGGGCTTTCTGATCCTCTCTATGACCATCATCATGCTGCTGGGCTTCTTCATCGATTTCGTGGAGATCTCCTTCATCGTGGTGCCCATCCTGGCGCCGATCGCCGAATCCCTGGGCATCAACATGCTCTGGTTCGCGATCCTGATCGCGATGAACCTGCAGACCTCCTTCCTGACCCCGCCCTTCGGGTTCAGCCTGTTCTATCTGAAGGGTGTCGCCCCGCCTTCGGTGCGGACGGTGGACATCTACCGTGGCGTCATCCCCTTCATCCTGATCCAGGTGGGCGTGGTCGTCTCCATCCTTGTCTATCCGGAGTTGTACGCACTGGAGTGAGGACCATGATCGAGTCTCGAGAAGCACTGGTGGAAAACTTCCTGCGTCTTGCGACCGACTATGAGGCCGTTCAGAACCCGGTGACGGGCATCGACCTGGACGATGCTATCGTGAAGCTGCGGCGATACCTGCTCACCCACGACGGGGACCAGGAGCTGGCCCGCTCGCTGTACGACCTGGGCAAGCTCATCCGCAGGCGCGATCCGGACGCCTTCAGCGCCTGCCTGACCGAGATCCGCGCGCGACTCTGACCGCCGGCCGCCCCTGCGGCTATGCTTGGGCCTATGAAATGGCGCAACGACCACAGGGGCTATGGACTGACCGCCATCCTTCTGCACTGGACGATGGCGGTGCTGGTGGTGGGCCTGTTCGTGCTGGGGGACTACATGGTGGGTCTGGACTACTACCATCCCTGGTACCGGGCCGCGCCCTGGTGGCATCAGGGGCTGGGGGTGGTGTTGGGCCTGTTGTGGCTGCTGCGCCTCGCCTGGCGCCTGGCCGACCCGCCGCCCCCGCCCCGCGGCGCTCCCAGGGAGCACCGAGGGGC
>CAZVIG010000008.1:11682-16253 GCA_964627395.1 uncultured Sedimenticola sp. | reverse complement strand
CGCACCCGCCTGCCGACCCTGAACCCGCCCCGCCCCCTCGCCGCCTGGCTGGCGGAACAGCAGGGATCCGGCATCCTGCTCGATCACCGCGCCGAATCCAGCCTGCCGCAGCTCGCACCGCCGCAGGACGGACTGGCGCTGCTGGTGGGGCCGGAGGGGGGACTGGCGCCCGCGGAGCGCGAGGCGGCGGTCGCCGCCGGCCTGCAGCCGGTGCGGCTGGGCCCGCGCATCCTGCGCACCGAGACCGCGCCGCTGGCGGCGCTGGCCGCCATCCAGACCCTGTGGGGGGACTTTCGCTGAGGGGCTTTCCGCTGCCTTCGATGGGTTTCGCTGCGCTCGCCCCATCCTACGTACTGTCCCATCCCGGCCTCTTCCCGCAAACGGAGAAAGGGACGACGTTTCTCGGACTGTGGCGCCATTTGTGGGGAAAGTCGGGAGGAGAGCGCCTGCCTAGGCGGCGCGGGCGGTCAGCCCAGATCGACTTCGGACAGACGCTGCGCCAGGGCGGGCAGGTCGGGGATCAGGGCCTCGCGGCCGTCCACCGTGAGGGCTGCGTGCAGCGGCAGCTCGCGCCAGTCCTCCGCCAGGGGGCGCCCCTCCAGCAGCCCGGCATGCACCCGCAGCAGGCGCGGGATGGCGGAGGACACCAGCCCGATGAAGGGCCGCTTGGCCTGCGGGTCCAGGGCATGGCAGACCACGATGCGCCGGCGCTGGCTGCGCGCCTCGGGCTCGCCCAGCAGACGCTCGAAACGCACCACCGGCAGGCGGCGCTGGCGCCAATCGGTGACCCCGGCCACCCAGTCGGGCAGCCCCTGCATCGACACCAGGCGATGGAAATCCACGATCTCGGCCACCGCGGCATTGGGCAGCAGCAGGGCCTGGCGGTCCAGGGGGACCAGGATGCAGCGGATCTCCGCGGCCGCTTCGACGCTGCTCACGGCGTCACCTCGGCGAGCACGGTGTAGATGTTGTCCAGCAGCTCCGACTCCTGGTAGGGCTTGCCCAGGTAGCGGCGCACCCCCAGCTCGCGCGCATGCTCGCGGTGCTTGTCGCCGGTGCGCGAGGTGATCATGATGATGGGGATGTCACGCAGGCCCTCGGTGCTGCGCATGTGGCGCGCCAGCTCGAAGCCGTCCATGCGCGGCATCTCGATGTCCAGCAGCATCACGTCGGGCCGTTCCTCCTGCAGCAGGGTCACCGCATCCACGCCGTCGCGCGCGGTGATCACCTCCATGTTGTGACGCTGCAGCAGGCGGCTGGTGACCTTGCGCACCGTCACCGAGTCGTCCACCACCATTACCTTCACCCCGCGGCGCTCCGCGGCGGGCTGCAGTTCCGGCTCGGGCGGCGCCTGCTGTGCCGAGTCCATGCGTACCAGGGCGCCCATGTCCAGGATCAGGGCGATGCTGCCGTCGGCGAGGATGGTGCCGCCGGTGAACCAGCGCACGCTGGCGAGCTGGGTGCCCACCGACTTGCCCACGATCTGGCGGTTGCCCAGCAGGCGGTCCACCTGGATCGCCAGATGGTGCTCCCCGGCGCGCACCAGCAGCAGCGGCAGCCAGCGCTCACCCTCCGGCAACTGCGGCGCGCCGGTACCCAGCAGGCGCCCGAGGTAGCGCACCGCATATTCCCGGCCGCCGTAGCTGAAACCGCTCTGCTCCCCGCGGTAACAGGCCTCCAGCTCGTCGCGCGCGATGCGTGCGATGCCCTCCATGCCACCGTGGGGCACCGCATAGACCGCCTCGCCGGCCTGCACCAGCAGCGCCTCGGTGATCGCCAGGGTGAAGGGCAGGCGGATCCGGAAACGGGTCCCCTGCCCCGGTTCGGAGGCGATCTCCAGGGTACCGCCGAGCTGCTTGATCTCGTTCACCACCACGTCCATGCCCACGCCGCGCCCGGCCACCTGGGTGACCTCCTCGCTGGTGGACAGCCCCGCCTCCAGGATGAAGGCGTCCAGGTCCTCGCCCTCGACATGGGCCTCCGCATCGATCAGGCCGCGCTCGATCGCCTTGCGCCGGATCGCCTCGCGGTCCAGGCCGCGCCCGTCGTCGGCGACCTCCAGTACCACATCGGGGCCTTCGCGCTCGAACGCCAGGGTCACCTGGCCCACCGGCGGTTTGCCCGCCGCGCGGCGCGCCTCGGGGGGCTCGATGCCATGCACCACGGCGTTGCGGAACAGGTGCTCCAGGGGCGCCATCATGCGCTCCAGGATCACCCGGTCCATCTCGCCGGCGGCCCCGGTGATGGTCAGCTCCGCCTGCTTGCCCAACGACTGCGCGGTCTGGCGCACCACCCGTTGCAGGCGCGAGGCGCGCGAGCCGATGGGCACCATGCGGGTACGCAAGAGGCCGTCCTGCAGGTCGTTGACGATGCGTTCCTGCTGCTGCAGCAGGGTCTCGGTATCGCGGTTGATGTCGCCCAGGGTGCCGCCCAGGTTGCCCAGGTCGTCGGTGGTCTCGGCCAGCGCCCGCGAGAGCTGCTGGATGGTGGAATAGCGGTCCATCTCCAGCGGGTCGAAACCCGCCGGCAGGGCGCCCTCGTGCTCGCGCTCGTGGCGCGCCAGGATCTGCGCCTCGGTCTCGTTCTCGAGCTGGCGCAACTGGCGGCGCAGACGGCCGATGGTCTGGGTCAGCTCCTCCAGGTTGTGCGCCAGCAGGCGGTTCTGCTGCTCCAGGCGGGCGCGGTAGATGCTCACCTCGCCGGCGTTGTTGATCATCTGGTCGAGCAGCTCGCCGCGTACCCGCACGCGCTCGCGCGAGGCGGGCTTCTTCTCTTCCTCGGGGGGCGGCGGCGGACGCCGCGGCGGCTCGTCGGCCTCGGCATGGCGCCCGCGCGCCGGGAACTGGATGATCCGCGAGTCGGCATGCAGGCCGCTCACGTCGCCGTCGCCGGGCACCAGGGCGGAAGTGGTGGCGACCAGCTCCGATGCCTCCGACAGCAGCTCCGAATCGGTCAGGAGCTGGGAATCGCCCAGCAGGGTGGAAGGCTCCAGCGCCGAGGTGCTGCGTTCCAGCGACTCCAGCTCGGCGTCGCCGAGCAGTTCGCTGCTGTCGCCCCCCACCGCGGCGGAGGCCAGCTCCAGCGAGGCGGAGACCGAGTCCTCCACCTGCGGCAGCATCCAGGCCTCCCCGCGCGCCGCCTGCTGCAGGGCCTCTACCAACTCCTCGGCGACGGCGACCGGCGCACCCTGCTCCAGGCGCTCCACCTGCGAGGCCAGGGTGTCGATGGCATGCCGCGCGAGACGCTGCAGCCCGGGGGTGGCGCTGTCGATGCGCTGTTCCACCACCGCCTCGAACAGCGATTCCATGACGTGACCCAGGTCTCCGAGCGTCTCCAGGCCGGCGAGCCGTGCGCCCCCCTTGAGGGTGTGCAGGGCACGCTGCATTTGCGCTACCGGGAGCAGGTCGTCGGGGCGCGCCTGCCACTTCCCCTGGGCCTCCTCCAGGTTCTCGAGCAGTTCGCGCGCCTCCTCGGCGAATATTCCGGCCAGCTCCTCGTCCGGCCCCTCGGCGCCGGCCAGACGGCTTTCCGTCTCATCGTCGGCGGCGGCCTGTTGCTCCAGATCGCGGCAGGCCTGCCGCACCTCACGCGACAGCGACTCCCAGGAAGGCAGGCTGGCGCCCGGGACGTTGATCACCTCGCACAGGGCATGGAGCACGAAGTGACCGCGCTCCAGGAGATCGATTCCGATCTGGTCGGTACGCCGTCCGAGACCGGCCTGCAGATTGGCCCAGCGTTCCAGGGCGCCGGCCAGTTCCGCGATCGGCTCCACTCCGGCCATGTTGGCGCTGCCGCGCAGGGTGTGCAGGGCGCGACGCAGCTCCTCGTCGTAGGGACAGCCGTTGGCCAGGCCGCGGCAGCGGTCGATGAAATGTTCCAGTACCCGCAGGTGACCGGCGGCCTCGCGCGAGAAGATCTCGTGCAGGGTGGGCTCGAGCTGGATGGGTGCGCTCTCCTCGGAGGCGGGGGTGAGGATGGACTCGTCCTCCTGCAGCGCGGAGACGGGCAGCTCGGTCACCACCGCCTCGTCCGGTGCGGCGCGCTCCTCGTCCAGCTCCAGCAGCAAGGGCTCGGCCGCTTCCTCCTCGGAACCAAGATCCGGGGACGCCGGCTCCGCTTCCAGGGCCGAGAGGTCCAGCTCCAGTTCCGGTTCCGTTGCTTCCGGCTCCTGCGTCGGAGTCTCGGCTTCGGGCTCGCTCGCCGCCTCCGGCGCCTCGGTCGCCGGGGGCGGCTCGCCGGCCGCCAAGGCCTCCGCGCGCGCCTGCAAGGGCAGCGGATCGATCGCGGCGGCGGCACCCTGCTCGCGTGCGTCGATCAGCGCCGGCAGGGCCTCCACCGCCTCCTCCAGCAGGGCGAACATCTCGGGACTCGACGCCACGGTGCCGTCGATGACCCGGTTGAGCATGTTCTCCATCGCCCAGGCGAACTCGCCGATCTCCAGGGCGCCCACCAGGCGGCCGCTGCCCTTGAGGGTGTGGAAGGCGCGGCGTACCTCGGCCAGGGCCTCGCCGTCGTCCGGCGCTCCCACCCAGGCGGGCAGGCGCTCGCGCAGCGTCTCCAAGGCCTCGCGC